>CAZKJC010000128.1:0-7977 GCA_964552995.1 uncultured Ruminococcus sp. | reverse complement strand
TCCCGCGATGGTCGTATTTGTAAACAAGTGCGACGACGCAGGCGAGTACGACGCTGCTACCGGCGAGTACAACGATCCCGATGAGATGCTGGCTCTGGTTGAGATGGATATCCGCGGCGAGCTGTCCAAGAACAACTTCCCCGGCGACGATATCCCCGTAATCTTCGGCTCCGCTAAGGTTGCCCTGGATTCCGATTCCAAGGATCCCGACGCTCCCGAGTACGCTTGCATCAAGAAGCTGATGGACGCTATCGATTCTTACATTCCCGCTCCCGAGAGAGACGAGAACAAGCCTTTCCTGATGCCCGTAGAGGACACTATGACCATCACCGGTCGTGGTACCGTTGCTACCGGTCGTGTAGAGCGCGGCGTTGTTAAGGTAAATGATACCGTTGAGATCACCGGTCTGGTTGACGAGCCCAAGAGCACCGTTGTTACAGGTCTTGAGATGTTCAGAAAGACCCTGGACGAGGCTGTTGCGGGATACAACATCGGCGCGCTGCTCCGTGGTATCTCCCGTGAGGATATCGAGCGCGGACAGGTTCTCTGCAAGCCCGGTTCCATTCACCCCCACACCAAGTTCACCGGTCAGGTTTACGTTCTTAAGAAGGAGGAAGGCGGCCGTCATACTCCTTTCGTAACCAACTACCGTCCTCAGTTCTTCTTCAGAACCACAGACGTTACCGGCGTTATCACACTTCCCGCTGACAAGGAAATGTGCATGCCCGGCGATAACGTTGTAATGGACGTTGAGCTGATCACTCCTATCGCTATTGAGGAAGGTCTGCGCTTCGCTATCCGCGAGGGCGGCAGAACCGTTGGCTCTGGCGTTGTAACCAAGATCAACTCCTGATTAACGCAATAAACGTTATATCCAAAGCCCCGCGGGAATACCGCGGGGCTTTTTTATGCCGAAAAAAAGTTATTTTGCTGTAATATCGGTTGACTTTTTCAAATAGGTGTGGTATAATTATTCTGTAAGACAATATTTAAATGGAAAATTGACAATTTCGCGCTTTTGACGTGGGCGAGTATATATCGCATAGAGGCAGTGAGTGGCAGTTAGTGGTGTGATTTTTTTTCGGAGGTAATCGGATAATGAAGAAGAACAGGTCGGTTACTTTTCTGTCGGCAGCCTTTGCGTGTATACTGATCGTGTGCGTGGTCGTTTTTGTATATCTTGCGGAAAGCATGAGCACTCAGACTTCAAACACGGTCAACGAGGTCGGCGATATTTATATGTCCGGCATGAACGAGCGTATTTCAAAGCATTTTGAAACGATGATCGCTCATAATCTTCAGCAGATAGAAAATCTTATTGCCACCTGCCCGCCGGACAGTCGGGAGCACGACATTCTTGACAAGGAGATAGCCTATAACGCCAAAGCCAGAGACCTTGACGCGCTTGCCTACTACACGCAGGACGGCGAGCTTGAGATGATCCTGGGTGATCAGATATTCATTACCGACCCCGATTCCTTTTATAATTCGTTGGTTGAGGGAAATAACAGGATCGCCATCGGTATGGATTCCGAGGGCAGCGAGATAGTGCTGCTCGGCATACCCGCCGAGTATACCACGGACAGCGGCGACAAGTCGCTCGCGCTGGTCGGCGTTATCTCCGTGGATTATGTGAAGGAGCTCCTGGCGCTGGACGATAACGATTCGCTCGTGTACTCCCACATTATCAGGCTCGACGGTTCCTTTGTTATCAGCAGTCATCATGCGGAGGGAGAAAATTACTTCGACGAGATACGGGACATATTTGCCTCGAACGACGTCGGACAGGACGCGGAGCAGTATATAGTGGGGCTGAAAAGCTCCATGGAAAGCCGCGAAAATTACTCCACCATTTTAAGTATAAACAAGGAAAGACGTCATCTTTACTGCACAAAGCTTCCCTATTCGGCGTGGTATCTTGTGACGGTAATGCCTTATGGAGAGCTGGACGAGACGCTTAGCGGCTTCAGCAGCGGCTGGCTTATGGCGTTGGTGATGGCGTGTCTGCTTCTTGTTGCATTGTTCTGCGCGTTTTTCGCTGTTTACCTGCGATTTTCGCGCGATCAGATAAAGGAGCTGGAGCTTGCCAGAGCGCGGGCTGAGCGTGCGACAAAGGCTAAAAGCGAGTTTTTGTCAAATATGAGCCACGATATACGCACGCCGATGAACGCGATAGTGGGTATGACGGCTATCGCCATAGCAAATGTGGACGATAAACAGCAGGTGCAGAACTGCCTGCGTAAGATATCGCTTTCCGGCAGACATCTGCTGGGTCTTATAAACGACGTTCTGGATATGTCAAAGATCGAAAGCGGAAAGATGACGCTCAATGTAGAGCAGGTCTCGCTTCGTGAAATAATGGACAATATCGTCGGTATTGTTCAGCCGCAGGTAAGATCAAAGAATCAAAGCTTTGATATTTTCATACACGACATAAGCGCCGAAACGGTCTATTGCGACAGCGTAAGACTGAATCAGGTGCTGCTGAATCTGCTGTCAAACGCGATCAAGTTTACTCCCGATGGCGGGCAGATCCATATTTCTGTCAGTGAGGAGCCCTCCGACAAGGGTGACAGCTTCATAAAGCTCCACCTGTATGTAAGGGACAACGGAATAGGTATGTCCGAGGAATTCAAGGCTCATATTTTCGAGGGCTTCACCCGCGAGGATAACAAGCGCGTCCATAAGACCGAGGGCTCGGGACTGGGCATGGCAATAGTGAAGTACATTGTGGACGCAATGGGCGGCACTATCGAAGTGGAGAGCGAGCATGGCGCGGGCACGGAGTTCCACGTTGCGGTCGACCTTGAAAAGGCTGACGTAAGCGAATCGGAGATGCTGCTGCCCGACCGGAGAATGCTGGTCGTCGACGACGACGAGGAGCTGTGCAGGAGCGCGGTGGCGTCGCTTAAGAGTATCGGCATATCCGCCGACAGCGCGCTTGACGGCGAGACCGCGGTCAGAATGGTGCGGGAGCGTCACGAGCAGGATCGGGATTACCAGATAATCATGTTGGATTGGAAGATGCCGGGCATGAACGGTATCGAGACCGCCCTGGAGATACGCAGGATACAGACGGACGAAACTCCGATAATACTTGTGTCCTCCGCCTACGACTGGAGCGATATCGAGGAGGAAGCCCGCGGCGCGGGTATCAGCGGATTTGTATCCAAGCCGCTGTTCAAGTCCACGCTGTACCACGAGCTGAAGCCGTTTATTATGGAGCCCGACGAACCGCAGGCGCCGCAAAAGGCGGACGACGGCGATTTTACCGGCAGGCGTATCCTTGTCGCGGAGGATAACGACCTCAACTGGGAGATAGCCGAAGCGCTGCTCTCTACGCTCGGGTTTGAGCTGGAGCACGCTGAGAACGGCAGGATATGTGTTGATATGTTCAGCCGCTCTAAGCTGGGCTACTACGACGCTATACTGATGGATCTGCGAATGCCCGTTATGACGGGATATGAGGCGACCGGCGCGATCCGCGGGCTTGAGAGAGTCGACGCGGCGGAGATACCCATAATAGCGATGACCGCCGACGCCTTCTCCGATGACAGGAAAAAGTGCCTGGACGCGGGCATGAACGCTCATATAGCGAAGCCTATCGATATTCACGATGTGGCTAAGGTGCTGAGCAAATATATCAACAAGTAAAATATGCGGGATCTTGTAATATCGGCGAATGATATTACGGGGAGTTATGGCATAATCCGTCCCCACGCCGCTAATCCGCGTAACGGACGATCAAATAAAATTTCAGAAGCATGAAAGGAGAAAATATTATGAGTATGCTGGACGAACTTAAGGATTTGGGGGTAAATATTGAAGACGCACTTCAAAGATTTATGAATAATTCGGCATTGTATGAAAAAATGCTCGGAAAACTGGTAAGTAATGTAAAAGATATTGAAGTGCTTCCCAGCCTTGAGGCGGGCGATTACAGTGCGGCATGCGACGCTGCCCACACTCTCAAGGGAGTTATGGGTAATCTCTCGATAGCTCCGCTGTACAAGAACTATACTCAGATAGTAAATCTGCTCAGGGATAACGATCCCGATGAGGCAAAGAAATTACTTTTGGAAACGCTTCCCGTGCAAGAGGAAATCATTGCCTGCATAGAAAAAAATATGTAGTCGGAGGAGCTTCAAATGAAAAACACTATCCTGATCGTAGATGATATGGAGATCAACAGAGCCATACTTGCCGAGGGCTTCAGCGACGTTTATGATATCGTCGAGGCTTCAAACGGCAAGGAAGCGCTGGAGATAATCAACAGCAATGATAATATCGCGGCTGTTCTGCTTGACCTGATAATGCCCGTAATGAACGGTATTGAGGTTCTTACGGACATGAACAGAACGGGGAAGATCGTTCATGTGCCGGTATTTATCATTACCGCGTCGGACAGCGAGACAATGCTGATGGACACCTATAATCTGGGAGCTGTTGACGTCATCTCAAAGCCCTTTATAATGAACTTCCTGCGGTGCAGAGTCGGAAATACCATTGAGCTTTACCGCCACAGAAATGATCTTGAGGACATTATCCGCGAGCAGGTAAAGCGTATCAGCCATCTCAACCAGTCCATGGTGGTGACGCTCGCTACGCTTATCGAGTTCCGCGACTGCGAGACGGGCGAGCACGTCAAGCACATCTGCGGTCTGACCGAGATACTGATGAACGCGTGCAGCGACAAATTCCCCGAGTACCACCTGCCGGAATCGGAGATCAACAAGATCATTTCCGCGTCGATACTTCACGACGTGGGAAAGATCGCCATAAGCGATACCATTCTGAACAAGCCCGGACGGCTCACTCAAGAAGAGTTTGAGATAATGAAGCTACATACCGTCAAGGGCGGCGACATACTCAAGAGCATTCAGGACGTTATGGACGCGGGGATATACCGTTACGCATACGATATCGCGCGCCATCACCACGAAAGATGGGACGGGCGCGGCTATCCCGACAGCCTGCAGGGCGATGAGATCACCATATGGTCGCAGGTCGTTGCGCTGGCGGACGTTTATGAGGCGCTGACCTCGCCGAGAGTATACAAGGCGGCGTTCGACCACGAAACCGCCGTAAATATGATCTGCAACGGGGAGTGCGGTACGTTCAACCCGAAGCTTATCGAGATGTTCAAGGAGAACGCGGAGCGTCTGAAAGAGAAGATCGACGACGACACACCGCTTGCTTAAAGTAACGGCGCCCTGCGGCAGCGTGAATGCGAAGCCGCGGGGCGCTTTTTCGGGCAACGCCGCACAAATATATTTGCTTAATGAGAGTGGCACTGCCGTTCCAGCGACTGCATACGGCGGATACCTCTGCGCTGGGAGCTTATGATCTCGTTGAGTATGGGCACAAGCCCACGGCAGACGTTGAAGCTCAGCGCCGTTTCCGACATTCGGACAGCGCCGATATGATGCGGTATCATCTCGCGCAGGAAATCGCAGTTGATGTTCCCGTCGGAACGCGCGGTCTTCATCTGCGAGAACATCGCGCACATTATGCTGTTGATACGGCTTTCATAGGCGTTCACCGCGCGCGCGGGATTGATAAGCGTCAAACAGGTCGAGTAGACCGCTTTCATGTTGGCAATGCTTCGGGTCTGCTCGGAGATTATGTTCCGCGCTATGCTCTGCATAGTTTCGTCGCGGGTGAAGCGAAGAAGATTTTCGGACATCTCGATCGCCGCCATGTGGTGGGGTATCATCTGAACTATAAAATTGTTGGAAATGCTGTCTGTCAGCGGCGCGCGGGTCATTCCGTCCATCATCCCGTCAAGTATCCGGCGGTACTCGTTAAGGTAGCTCTCCGCCGCGCCGCCGCGGTTATTCCGGTTCATATATATCACCTCGACGCATTATATGTCAAAAAAAGGATTTTGTTACCCCGAACTGATATGGCTTTAGGTATATTCTGTTACAAATTCAACTAAATGTTTTGGCATAAATAATTAAAAGGAGTTTTGTCGTAAATCCACCGGACCATAAAAGAGCGGAGATATACCAACATTTGATACCCTGAAAGCTCATAGAGCAAAACAAAAAGTAATATTTGTACGAATAACTACAATTTGTACACGATTTGGCTATAAACTATCTCATATAAACACGATCCCACAAAATAAATTTACGCAAAAAAGTATAAATTGCACAGAAAAGTGTTGAAAAAAAGCGAGAAATATGTTATAATAAATATGTGTTTTCCGATATGGTATCGGAGAGCGATTACGCGAAGAAAGCGAGTGATATTATGAGATGTCCCGAATGCGGCTGCGATGAAAGCAAGGTCATAGATTCACGCCCGACGGAAAACAAGGTGCGCAGACGCCGCGAGTGCATTAACTGCGCGTTTCGTTTTACTACCTATGAGATCATCGAGGAGATCCCCTTGATGGTTATAAAAAAGGATAATTCCATTGAGCCTTTCGACCGCGAAAAGCTGGTTGACAGAATGTGCAGAGCCGCGGTAAAGCGCCCCATAAAGCTGGAGACCCTGGAGAACATGGTCGAGGAGATAGCCGCGGAGCTGAAAAATTCGCTCCAGCGCGAGGTCACCTCCGAGAAGATAGGCGAGCTTGCTCTGCATAAGCTGAAAGCGATTGACGACGTTGCATATATCCGCTTTGCGTCGGTTTACCGTGATTTCAACGACGTCGACAGCTTTATGAGAATTATTTCCGAGCTCAAGGACGACAAGAATAAGTAAAGTCGGCGACCGACGATCCGGAGGGAGCCGCCGATCGTGATCTGCGTATCCGGTGATAGGAGAAAAAATGATCGTTTTAATAACGGGTGCCTCCCACACGGGCAAGACGGCGCTTTCGCAAAGGCTTCTTGAAAAATATAAATTTCCGTATCTCTCCATCGATCACTTGAAAATGGGGCTGATCCGCAGCGGAAATACAACGCTTACGCCATTGAGCGACGACGGGGCTTTGACGGACTATTTGTGGCCTATCGTATGTGAAATGATCAAGACCGCCATTGAAAACAAACAAAATCTTATTGTGGAGGGGTGTTATATCCCCTTTGACTGGGCAAAGGATTTTGAAAAGGATTATCTGGATCAAATCAGATTTTATTGCTTGGTCATGAGCGAGAAATACATCAAAAATCATTTTGACAACATCACGAAGTTTGCGAGTGTTATTGAAGACCGCGGCGATGATGAAGATTTTACGCAGGAGATGATGCTCAGAGATAATGCGCGGATTCTGGAGCAATGCAATAAGTATGGCGCGGACTACATTCTTATCGATGAGGATTACTCTTTTGATATTGAATCTCCGATACTCTGCTTTTAGGAGTTTTTGATTTAAAAATTTTCAAAAAAATTTTTAAAAATCTATTGACAAACCTAAAAGTGTGTGGTATAATGATTAAGCTGTTTAAAAGACAGCGGGAAAGATATCACAAAAGCTCGAAAAGATTTGAAAAAAGATAAAATTTTTCAAAAAAGTGGTTGACAAATTTGAGAAGATGTGGTATACTGAATAAGCTGTCCGCAAGGATAGCGAAGCTCCTTGAAAATTGAACAATACACGAATTAAAAAATACCTTGTCGATTCAGCGCGGAGGCGAATACCGAAGCGCGATGAAGCAAAGAATAATTCTGGATAAACACAGATTGCGTTAATTAGTTAACGTTGGCGTTTATTGAGAAGGATTGATTAAATCGCTCGCAAGGGCGTTTTAATACAAACTTTAAAGAGTTTGATCCTGGCTCAGGACGAACGCTGGCGGCACGCCTAACACATGCAAGTCGAACGGTGACGGAGAGCTTGCTCTCTTGATCAGTGGCGGACGGGTGAGTAACACGTGAGCAACCTGCCTTTCAGAGGGGGACAACAGTTGGAAACGACTGCTAATACCGCATAATGTAGCGAGATCGCATGGTCATGCTACCAAAGGAGCAATCCGCTGAAAGATGGGCTCGCGTCTGATTAGATAGTTGGTGAGGTAACGGCCC
>CAZKJC010000127.1:0-7981 GCA_964552995.1 uncultured Ruminococcus sp. | reverse complement strand
GCTTTTGTCGGATTTTGTTCTTTCCCCCCTCCCCGTAGGTGTCAGCCCCAGTCCGAGCGCGTGAAAGCTCCGCTTTCACTTAATACCAGAACGGAGCTACATAATAAATCTAACAAAATAAGCGTGCTAGAATATATTATCATTTAGCTCAATAAAACTCCAGAAAATTATGTCTTTGATTATTATACTTGCATTCGATTATCGCATTGAGCTCCACATTCATTACGCTGTGAAAAATATTCCCCTCGACCTGCGGGTTGATCTCTTTAAGCTGCGCGATAAGGCGCTTTATTTCCGCGCGCTTTGAGCCGTCCGCGCCGTCGGCGCTTTCCGTAACGCGGCAGGCGCAGCGGATAAACTCCAGACCGTTTGCCCCGCACCATGCTCTTATATCCTCCTCGCGGATATAGTACATGGGTCGGATAAGCTCCATACCCTCATAGTTGGCGCTTTTCACCTTGGGCATCATTGTGCGCACCTGCCCGCCGTACAGCATACTCATAAGTATTGTCTCTATAATATCATCGTAATGATGACCCAGAGCGATCTTGTTGCAGCCAAGCTCCCGCGCCTTGCTGTAAAGATGTCCGCGGCGCATTCGCGAGCACAGAAAACAAGGGCTGTCACCAACATTGTACACCGACTGATAAATATCCGTTTCAAAAACGGTAATGGGAATATCGAGAATCTTCGCGTTCCTCTCGATAGCCGCGCGGTTTTCGGGGCTGTACCCCGGATCCATCACAAGATAGACCGCCTCAAATTCGCCGCGGCAGTGCGAGAGTCTCTCCCGAAAGAGCTTTGCCATCAGCATTGAGTCCTTGCCGCCCGAAACGCACACCGCGATCCTGTCGCCGCGCCCGATAAGCTCATAGTCCTCCAGCGCCTTTGTGAAGCGCCTTAAAATGCTCCTGCCGAAATCCTCGTGCAGACTGCGCTCTATGGCTTTTCCGCGGTTCTGTTCGTCATACATCATATTCAAATAGAGTTACGGCGTCAGCATTGTCTGCACGTTGGTAACTCTGTTGAGCCCCCCTGCTTCCTCAAAATCAAACGCTATCCCGCCGCCCTCGATACGCGCGGAGCTTTCCTTGAACTCATACCCGTTGAGCCACAGCATACCCGCCGCCAGCAGCTTGTGATCGCAATAAAAAGACTGTATCACTTCCAGGTACTTCCGTATCAGCGTCGCGGGAGCAAGCGGTGCGAAAACCTCCTCGGGCAGCCCCGATATCTGCACGAAAAGCGCCCCTCCGTCATACGGACACCTATAATAGCACACGCTGCTGTCGGATATCCCGCAGCACACCATGGCTATATTGTGACCGTTATGCAGCTCGTCCAGCATAAAGCTCGGGTTTGAAAATTCGGGAACGTCCTTCAGCAGCTTTGAGGCTCTTCTGGCGGGAGCGGCGGCTCTTTCGGGAAGTCCGCTCTCCTTATTAGCCCAGCCCCACAGCCATGTACCCTCGATCTCGCTCTCCGTCCCGAGTATCCCCGAATTGAACTTCTTGTCGCCGAATGCGATAGTCCCGTTCTTTATATCCAC
The DNA here is from genome assembly GCA_964552995.1 of uncultured Ruminococcus sp. Lineage (GTDB taxonomy): Bacteria > Bacillota > Clostridia > Oscillospirales > Ruminococcaceae > CAG-115. Next base: position 6,432 of record CAZKJC010000127.1, on the reverse strand, counting down.
ATTCCACCCGCTGTCGCCTATGACCATCTCTCCCATAGCCAACTGTCGGGCTATCGCCGCCCCCGCGGACAGCGAAACAAGGCTGAAAAAATCACCCTTGTCAAACTTGATAGGACAATCTAATATGTTCATCTCTGCCTCCTGATTTCAAAAAATTTTTTGCGACCCGCCCACAAAAGCTACGCTGCGCTCCGCTTTCGCGGGCTCCCGCAAAAAATTTTCCTGCGTGGGCTGGGTGTTGCTCTTTGCGGGCGTTGCTTTGCTGCGTCCACTTTATGTTGCTCTTGCCAAATGATTTAAAAGAATTTCAAAATTCCCGCAAGCACGTTCCGCTTCACTTCGTTCCGCTTCACGCGATTGCGGGAACCGGTCAGAATTTGCTTTGCAAATTCTGACTCTTTTTGAAATTCCGATGCGTGGGCGTTATGCCGATCGAATTTATGCGCCCCTAAATTCGTAAGCGGAATGCCGCTCTAACCAATATCAATATTCTGCCCGAACTTCCTCAATATGTCGCGAAGCAGCACCTTGTCGATCTTGTACATTTTGCTTTTGCCTATGGGAAGATCGTCCCTGCGCAGCTCAAACCGCATATAAACCTCCGAATAATCCTCCGCAAACCAAAATATGCAAAGCAGATACCGATTTTTGGTCGCGTAATAATTCACGGGGTTCATTTTCAGCACCTCGCGCATATCGGAGTCCAGCGCCTTTTCAACCTCCGCTATCTCCATCGGCTCAAACTGCACCTTTTTATTTCTTGGCAGCTCCTCGGCGCGTTTTTCCTCCTCGGTCTTGCCTATCTTTATCTTCCTTTTGAACAGCCCGAACATACCGTTCTCCTTTCAATCCAGCTTGATCTCAAGCGCTCTGAGGAGCGAAAGCGCCTCGGGGCTTGAAAAAGCTGCTCCCTTCATTTTGCAGGAAAATATATCGGGAGCATACCCTCTCGCGCCGCGAAAGTCCGCCTTTCGCAGGTCGCAGTGAAGAAATTCCGTTCTGTCAAGCTCGCAGTTTGAAAAGCTGCTTTCCCGCAGATTGCATTCCGAAAACAGACACTCCAGCAGCGAGTTGGTCTCAAATTCAAACTTCCTCATGCTCATTTTTTCAAATATACCGCCGCGCAGTCTGCACCCGCTCATATCGCTTATAGGCTCGGAGAACGCTCCCGCCGACATAAGCTCTCCCCAGTTTATACCGTAGATCGTGCAATTGGAAAGCGTGGTGTCGTTGAAGCTGCTGCCTTTAAATTCCAGCGATGAAGCATGGCAGTGTATAAAATTACAGCCCGAAAAGGAAACGTTGTTCAGCTTAAGCTCCGAAAATGTGCAGTCCTTGAATTCGCAGTCGACAAATCTGATATCGGAGTACTTCTCTCCCGAAAGGTCGAGCGGACCGAAGCTGTCGTTTTCGTAATATTCCATATACCGCTCCTTTTTTATTGGGAAATTCCCATGATCTCCGCCGCCGTTTTCACGACAAATTCGCAGAAGCCCTCGCGCTCGCTTGTCATAGCGTTACCTATCTCCCGCGCCATATCGCTCGGGCAAAGCGCTATATCCGCGATATTTAACAGCGGAATATCCATCTCGCTGTCCCCCGCGCAAATTATCCTCCCCGAAAAACCCTTGTCCCTAAATCGGCGCAGCAGCCGCAAAGCCCCCTCGCCCTTATTGAGCCGCCGCGGGATAACGTACACCTTTTCGCCGGTGCAATAAAACTCACAGTCTCGCAGAGCTCCAAGCCGCTCTTTGGTTCTTTCGGGGCAGTCGCTTTTGGTAAACAGGAACAGCCCGTCCACCATACGTATCTCAAAGCTCCTGTCGGGGTCGTTCTCCAGCAGCTCCCGACAGCGCGACAGCTCCCCCACACATTTATGTGTTATTTCCGCCGCCCATTCCGCGTGGTCGGGCTGAAGCTCTCCGTCTATAAGCAGATTTCCGCCGTTGTCGGTTATGGCATATTTTGGGGAAGATCCAAGGGGAAAGCCTATCCTCTTGTATTGCTCCACGCTGCGCGAGGTAACGGGTATAAAATTCAGCTTCGGGAGCAGCGCGGCGCATTCCTCGGAGATGCAGCTTATTTCCGCGCCGTCCTTATATTCAATTACGATATCTCCCGCGCGTTTTGTGCGGGCGGAGCGTATTATCGTGCCGTCAAGGTCGACGAATAAGATATCCATTACACGTCCCCCAGCAGCTTTATGATCCCGCAGGCATGGTAGCATTTCAGCGGATATTCCCTTACCTCGACGCCCTTTTCCGCCGCAAGCTCCTCAATATGTGCGGTAATAGGGCTGCCCTTTTCGCGCACCAGAACCACTCGCGGTATTCTGCGCAGCAGCACGCGGGTGGTCTCGCCTATCCCGGGCTTTACAAGGTTTATGTCGGATACACCGAATCCTGCGGCGATCTCCTCGGTTTCTCTAAGCCCGCAGCCGTATTCCGCTATTTCGGGAACGTCGGCTTTGTCATAGCCCATTTTGCTTTCCACGGCGTTTATAAATTCGTAAGTCCTGTCCTTTGCGGCAAGCTCGGGGAAATATGCCGCTCCGTGGAAATCTCCCTCAAAAATAATATCATCTCGCAGCACCGTGCGGCTGAACAGCCCCGACACCACCGCGTTAAGGCAGGCGCAGGGGATAAAAATATCCTCCCGCGTGCCGCATATATCGCACAGACCGGCGGGGTCGGCGAGCACGGCGGGGCGCGCGTCCACTTCGGGGTAATCTTTCAGCGCCTCGCGGAGCTGCCGCGTTATGGCGCCCTTTCCCGTCCAGCCGTCCACAAACTGTATATCCTCGGGAGCGTGCCGCGCCAGAATATACCGCAAGGCGTTTTTGTCGATACCTCTGCCGCGTATTATTGAGATCGAGTAGTGCGCAAGGCTCGCGCCGTATTTGCGCCGCAGATAGCGCACGATAAGCGCTCCGACCGGAGTTCCCGCCCGCGCCAGCGAAACTATGGCGGCATGGGGCTTTTCCGCGTAGATACGCTCCGCGACAGTCTGAACAGCCCGCGCGGTCTTTTCCGACCACTCGGAAAGCCCACGCTCGTATTGCTTTATGTATTCCGCGGACGGCTCGTATTCCGCGGGGAGGAGCTCGCTGTAATGCGTCCCGCTCTGTATAAGCGGCTCGCGCTCCTTTGCGGAAAGCGGCTTTATTTTCCCCGTTACATCCTTCAAAAGAAGTCTGCCGTCCTCATCGCGCAGGCTTGCGGGCATTTTTCTGCCGCGCCAACGCACAAGTATCACCCGACCGCCGAGCGCCCCGCACAGCATATCGACCGCGCTTTCGTCGGGCGCTTCCGCGTCGGTGATCAAAACGCTCACGTCGGCGTTCCCGACATTATACACAAATACTCTGCGCTGCGGGTCGTAAAGGCTTTTCAGCGCCGCGCGGCTTCTCACCGCGTAATCTCCCTCGTCGGAGGGGAGCATGGGGCTTCGGGTAACTCCCTGCACCCGTACATCGCAGCCCCTGTCCGCCAAGATTTTCCCTAAAACGACAGGTGGCACACAAAGCTCCTCCGTGCCTATGACCGCGATATTTCCGGACAGCCCTAGCCGCTCCGCAAGCCTTTCGCACAAGCTCTCACATTCCGCGAAATATTCCCCGATATTTACCCCCAGCCTGAGATCGTAGACCGCGTTGAGATATATTTCCTCGTCGGGCTTTCGCGGGATAATTACCCTGTCGGGAAGAAATTTTTCGGGAAATACCGTGTCCGAGACCGAAAACCTTTTCGCCGCAACGCATTCTATCCCGTTCCTGCGAAAATTTTCGACCGCCTCCTCCGAGGCGATAAACGCCGCCGCGGTAAAACGGCAATCGGGGAAATATTCCCGCAGCTTTTCCGCCAGCTTTATCGCGGTGCTCCCCGTGGTAAATTCGTCGTCCGCTATGATTATCCGCTCCGAGCGGCTTAAAATATCCCTGTTTACGCGCAGCCTGTGGAGCGCCGCGTGGCTGTGGCTCTCCTCGGTAACTATGCTCTCAAAGCAGTCGGGAAGCTCCTCGCGGGTCGTGGACACATAATAGCAGTCAAGCTCTCTCGCGATAAACGCGCCTACCGCTACCGCCGTTTCCGCGAAGCCTATCACGGCGGCTCTTTCGCCGCCGACGGTCTCCCTAAGCTCTCTGCCCAGTGCCGAAAATTCCGCGGCAGTCCTTGCGGGATCGGCGGGGTAGTGCTTCGACTGAAACCTGTTGATAATTATAAAATCCCGTTTGCTGTTGTTTTCGCGTTTAGCAAAAGAAAAATCCGCGTCGTTCATCGGTCAGTCCTTTCGGTCATTTTGACATGAAATACAGTATAATGATCGCCGCCAGCGATACGCCGCAGACGATCCAGTTCCTGCGGATAGTCCTCTCCAGCTTATCATTCTTTCTTTTGCGTTCCTCGTCGTCTCTTTTTGGCATAAAATCACCCCCGCTGTGAATTATTGTAACACAGCGGGGGACAAAAGTCAAGCGAATTATTTTGTGATGTTATCCCTTATTTTTTCCAGAAGCCGCGGGTCGGGCTGCTCCTCGGCGTTTTTTATGGCGGAGATCAGTTCCCGTTCCGTGCTGCCGCCAACCGCCGCGGTGCCGTCCGCGGCAGCTTTAACGCGCCGCCGCAATATTACCGCGATAACGGCTATGAGGACGACCGCCGCCGCTCCCACAACAAACAGCCATACGGGAACGCCTTTTTCCGCGGAGGGCTCGGCGGCTATGCCGACAGTTCCGTCAAGGATAGAGCTTGAGCCTATATCCACACCGCTGCCGCCTATCCCGATAGTGGGCGCTCCGCCAGGCGCTCCGTCATACTCAAGGGGAACGCCGCCTATCCAGCCATCCGGATAAACAGCAAGGAGATCCGCCGCGTGGAATATTTCGGCGTTGGCGGTCTTTTGGACATAATCCACTATCTTGTTCTCCGAATCTCCCGGGACAAATCCCGTGCTGTCGATACCTGTCACCGCGTTTCTTTCGTTGACAAACAACGCGACCCCGCCAAACTGATTGCCAAAGCGCTCATAATAGGCCTTTTCCGAACCCGATACGATAACCTCTATCATATCGCTATTCTTATAAAAGCGCACCTCAAGGAATCCGATGTCCGTTTCCTGAACGGCTAAATAGCACAGCTTTGCAAAATATAGTTTTCGCTCCCACATAGGGACGCTGCTGGCGGTGAAACGGAACAGATTGTTGTCCGCCGCGATATCCAGTATCGCGGCGCAATTTTCCGCGGTGGCGGGCACCAAACCAACGTCATAGCTTGTGTATATCATGCCGTCGATCATTTCGCTGCGCGTTTCGGAAATAAAGGAGAGAATCTCGGGGTAGCCGTTCTCCTCCCAGTAGGAGATTATGTCGGTGATATCCCCCCTGCCCTGCTCCGCGCGCTGAAATATCATAGGAGTATCGAGGTCGGGCAGAGCGCTTTCGCCGTCGGAGAGCTCGGATTCGGAAGCCGAAGCGTTCCGCTCGGGCGGGATCAGCGGATCGCTCTCGGGAATCGCTTCCGCCACAGAGGGAGCGAGCCGCGTTTCCTCAAGAGTCTCCGCGTGCGCGGGCAGCGCTGCCGCGATAGTCAGAAATGCCGCCGATATTGCTGATATAATGTACTTTTTCATATTTTCTCCTTTCATTATTGGGGCGTATCCTCCAGAATCTGCCTTAAAGTATTGATAGCCTTGTTCCAACGCCACGCCGCCGTTCCCGCGGGGATACCCATGATCTGCGCTATTTCCCGGAATTTAAAGCCGCCGTTGACGTGCAGCGCGACCACCTCGCGTTCCTCCCTCGGGAGCTTTTCCATCGCCGCCGCGATATCCAGACGGTTCTCCGCCGCGGATTGCAGCGAGCGGCTGTCGGGGATATCCTCCGCGCATTCGATATTCTCATATTGCGACAGCTTTTTAAGGGAGTTTATCGCCGCGTTGTGGGTCATGGCGAAAATATAGGCGCGCGGTTTTTTCACGGAGCTGTCGGGCGGGGAGCCATACAGCCTGATAAACACCTCCTGGGTGATGTCCTCGGCGAGAGTGCGCTCGCCCGCTATCCGCAGTGCCACGGTGTACACCGGCTTTGACAGTGCGGAATATATTTCCTCGAACGCGCTCATGCTGCCGCCGCGCATTGCCTCGATAAGAGATGTAAGCTGTCGGTCGCCGATATTGCCTGTTGATCTCATTTCATACCTCCTCTCTGTTTACTAAGACAATCGAAAAGGGGGAATTTATGGCGTTATAAAAATTTTTTATGGGATATGGTGATATAAATGATAATTTATGCCGGCACGCTTATTTTGTTAGATTTGCAATGTGGAGCTCCTTTTAATTTGTTGAAGTTGAATTTGTTATGTTTATCCGCTCTATTATTTTGTGAAAGCGGAGCTTTCACGCGCTCGTGTCGGGGCTGACACCTTCGGGGGAGAG
>CAZKJC010000126.1:0-7986 GCA_964552995.1 uncultured Ruminococcus sp. | reverse complement strand
CTGTATATAAAGTGTTGACAAGAAGCAAATGATTTAAATGGGAATTTCAAAATTTCCGCAAGCGCTCCTCGGTCGCTCACTTCGTTCGCTCCCTGCCAAGTTTTGCGCAAACAGCTGCAAAATGCCATAATGTGCCACGCGAACGTTGCGCAAAACTACCGATTGCGGAAACCGTGCCGCATTTTGCCATTAAGGCAAAATGCGCACTTTTTGAAATTCTGATGCGTGGGCTCTATGTTGCTATACTTTTTCTACAAGCTGAGGCGAACGGAGTTCGCCGGTGCGAAAATTCTTTTAAATCATTTACTCCTCGTCAACATTTTAAATACCGACTCAAAATTGCCTTTTACTCGAATTATGCCGTTTGAGGAATAAAAATATGTGCATTTTGGTATAAAAAATAGCTCTTTACCCTTGACAATTTCGTGAAAATATAGTAAAATAAGAATAGGCTTATCCGCAAAGGCGATTTTTGCCTGCGGTGTCGGCTCACGTTTAATTAACTTGGTAATCGCCATTTATTGGGGGGCAGCGCCGCGGCGGATATCTCCGGCGGGCGTAGGACGGTCTTGCCGCGGTAGGACGCGGGACTGTCCGATATTACCTTGATATATTTACGTTATTTTTCAGGCGGCGGAATATATATGATAATTTGGGAGAACTGCCTTTTATTCCTTGAAAAATGTTCTTTATATAAAGTACAGGAATCGGAATTTTTCATTGGAGACGTCCGACGATCCGTAATCGGACAGTCTATATCAACTGCTTGGTCTTAATGCGTAATTGGGGCTTTTGAGCCGGGCAGGGCACGGTGCGGCGTATGCGGGTGTGATAGCTTCCCCGCGGATATTCGCCGGACTTTCCATAAAATTGCATATTTATCCCGCCGAGATCATAAGGAGGGAATTAGGATGGACGTCCCACTGTTTGTTGCTGTGCTTATCGGCATAGCGGCACTCCTTGTCGGCGCGGTAGTCTGCGGCTTTATCTGCTTCAGGCTCGGTGTGCAGCACCGTATCAAGACCGCCGAGGCTCAGTTTGAGTCCGCGGAAAAAGAGGCTGCGCGTATCGTTGAGGAAGCAGGAGAAAAAGCAGAAACGATGAAAAAGACTGCCCTTGTAGAGGCAAAGGACGAAATCTACAAGCTGCGTACCAACGCGGAAAAAGAGGTTCAGCGCCTTAAAAACGACGCGGAACGGGAGCTTAAGGAGCGCAGAAGCGAGGTTTCCCGCTCGGAGCGCAGGATCCAGCAGAAGGAGGAGAATCTCGACAAGAAAAACGACAAGCTCGAAAAGCTGGAGGATCAGCTCCACCAGAAGCACAAGAAGGCCGACGAGAAGGTAGCCGAGGCGGAGCAGCTCAAGCAGAGCCAGATGGATATCCTCGAGAGGATATCGGGCTTTACCACGGAGCAGGCAAAGGATCACCTGCTGCAGCTTCTGGATACCGAGCTCAACCACGACAAGGCGCTTCTGATCTCCGCGTATGAGCAGAAGCTGAAGGACGACTGCGACGAGAAGGCAAGGCAATACATATCCCTTGCCATCGCAAGATTGGCGGCGGATACTGTATCCGAAACGGCGGTCTCGGTCGTGGCTATTCCGAGCGACGAGATGAAGGGTCGTATCATAGGGCGCGAGGGACGCAATATCCGCGCGCTGGAAACTATGACGGGAGTCGATCTGATAATCGACGATACCCCCGAGGTCATTACGCTGTCCTGCTTTGACCACGTTCGCAGGGAGATCGCGAGGATAGCTCTTGAAAGGCTTATTCAGGACGGGCGCATTCACCCCGCGCGCATTGAGGAAACGGTCGAAAAGGCGCGCAAGGAGGTCGAGCTGCGCATAAAGCAGGAGGGCGAGAGAGCCGTTCTGGAAACAAACGTAAACGGTCTGAACCACGAGCTTATACGGCTTATCGGACGGCTCAAGTACAGGACCTCCTATCGTCAGAACGTGCTCAACCACTCTATCGAGGTGGCGCATCTGGCGGGAATCATGGCGAGCGAGCTGGGCGTGGACGCGGCTCTCGCAAGAAGAGCGGGGCTGCTGCACGATATAGGAAAGGCGCTCGACCACGAGATAGAGGGCTCTCACGTTCAGATAGGCGTTGACGTCTGCAAGAAGTACAAGGAAAACGCGGAGGTCATTCACGCTATCGAGGCGCACCACGGCGACGTGGAGTGCAGAACGGTCATAGCGGCGCTGGTACAGGCTGCCGACGCGATAAGCGCGGCGCGTCCCGCGGCGAGAAGCGAGAACTACGAAAACTATATCAAGCGACTTGAAAAGCTGGAGGAGATCTGCTGCTCCTACAACGGAGTCGAGAAATCCTACGCTATCCAGGCGGGCCGCGAGGTTCGTATCATGATCAAACCCGAGCAGGTAAGCGACGACGACATGACGGTGCTCGCAAGGGATATCGCAAAGAAGATCGAGGACGAAATGGAATACCCGGGTCAGATCAAGATAAATCTTATCCGCGAAAGCCGCGTTATCGATTACGCAAAATAATCCTATGCGCTCTCACTTTACTACAACGTGGGAGCGCATTATCTAAAGAAAGAAACGGGGCAAAACACTGATTACTTTTGACAGCTCGAAATGCGTTGCCTGCAACAGCTGCATACGCGTATGTCCCTCGATAGAGGCGAACAAATGGGTGCTGGACAGCGATGGCAAGACCGTTTTCGATATCGACGAAAGCAAGTGCATACGCTGCGGCGCTTGTATCAAGGCGTGCAGCCATAACGCGAGAAGCTATGAGGACGATACGGAGCGTTTCTGGGCGGATCTGCGCGGAGGGCAGGATATAGTTCTCATAGTCGCACCCGCGATAAAAATTTCCTTTAACGGAAGCTGGCGTCACGTTCTGGATTTTCTGAAAAAGCACGGTGTCAAGGAGATATACGACGTGTCGCTCGGCGCGGATATCTGCACATGGGGTCATGTGCGGTACATAGAGCAGCATAAGGGCGAAAAGGTGATCTCACAGCCCTGCCCCGCGATAGTAAACTATGTTAAAAAGTACTGCCATAAGGCTCTGCCGCACCTCTCGCCCGTGCATTCCCCCATGCTTTGCCTGGCGGTATATCTGCGCAAATATCTTGGGGAGACCCGCAGGATCGCCGCGCTGTCCCCTTGTATTGCAAAGGGCGATGAGTTCAGAGAAACGGGCATTGTGGAGTACAATGTGACCTTCAAGCGGCTCGGTGAGCTTATGAAGCGCGAGGGCAGCGATCCGGACAAGCTCAAGGGGCGATCCTCGTTTGAGTTTTCGGGGAATATCGGAGCCATGGGCGCGGTCTATCCCCGTCCGGGCGGGCTCAAGGCGTGTCTGGAGCTGGAAATGCCCGCCATTAACGTTATCACCAGCGAGGGCGTGGGCAGCGTCTACCACAATCTGGATATGTATTCAAGCATTGACGGACGCGATCTTCCCGATGTGTTTGACGTGCTTTCCTGCGATCACGGCTGCGGAAGCGGTCCGGCGATAGGAAATCAGATGTCGGTTTACCGTATGAGCGGTATAATCAACGGCGTGGAAAAATACGCCCGCACAAAGCGCGTTAAGTTTGACCACAAGCACCGTGACAAGCAGTTCCTTAAATTCGACAAGATACTTAAGCTGTCGGATTTTATGCGTACATATGAACCGGAACAGCTCAACGAACGCAGAGTGACCGAGGACGAGATAGAAGCAATGCTCACAAAAATGGGCAAGAACACCGAGGTGGAGCGGAATTACAACTGCCACGCCTGCGGGTTCCCCACCTGCCGCAGAATGGCGGAGGCTATCATCAAAGGCACAAGCTCCTTTGAGAGCTGCGCGCAGTATACCCTTAAAGAGGCGGCAAAACGCCGCAGGCATATCGAGGGCGCAAACGCCGCGATAAGCCAGATCAACGCGGAGCTGGGCGAGGTGGTATCGCAGCTCACGCAGAATATCGGCAGCGTAAGCGGGGCAACCGAGGGTATCGCGAAGCTGAACACCGTCAACCACTCCGAGGTGGTAAGCCTTTCGGGGGTGATCGACGAGCTGCGGCTGCTCAGCGATAATATAAATAACGCAATGGGCTCTATCAACGAGAGTGTAAGCGGATTCTCAAAGATGACCAAAAACATCAGCGATATCGCGCGGCAGATAAATATTCTCGCCATCAACGCCAGCATAGAAGCGGCGCGGGCGGGCGAAGCGGGGATCGGCTTCGCGGTCGTGGCGGACGAGGTGCGCAATCTCGCGGAGCACTCCCAGACCGCCGTCACCGAGGCGGAGGAGAGCAACGCGCTTGTTTTCTCGGATATCGACACCGTAAACGGCATAGTTATGACCATCTCCGAGAAAATGCAGAGCATTCTCGAAATGGTGAACAATATGCAGCGCAATATAAACAAGACCCTCGGGCGCGGCGAGGATATCAGCTCCGCTATGGGCGACGTTACGGATATCACCAAGCGTATCGACGGGCTTGTGGCAAGAGCGGACGAGGTGCTGAACGAGCAGATTTGATTTGTCTGTATATAAAGTGTTGATCTAAGCAAATTTATTTAAATTTGAAATTTTCCGCGAAGCGCGTCAGGCTCTCGCGAAAAATTTCCTGCCTCAACATTGCGTTGCTATAACTTTTTATACAAGCTAGCCGCCCGTTCCGAAAGGAACGGGCGGCATCTTTCTTTTGTTCTGCGCATGATAATCTTTATTTCTGCTGCGCGAGTTTTCTTGGCGATAGCTTTTGCTTATCTGCGCCGAGGACCTGCATAAAGGGCTTGCTCCGCTCCAGCGCAAATCTGAACAGCGGGCAGCCTAAAACCGTAATGACCACCAGCTCACCGAACGCTACCGTACCCATACTGAACCACAGCGGCTCTCCGCAAAGGAAAAGCTCAAAACCGACAATGATCCCGTTGCTTATTACGGGAAGCGCCGACGCCAGCCATATGTTTTTGACACGATACATCGGAATGACCGCCACGGCTGTGGCAAGAGTTCCGAAAATAATGTCATACAGACCAAAGGGGCTGAAAAGATTGGCTATAAAGCACCCCAGTATCAGCGATACACAGTAGTCTTTCCGGTAAAAGCAAAGCAGTACGAGCATCTCCGAAAATCTGAACTGTATCGCGCCGAAGGCAAGCCCCGGAACAGCCAGCGTCATTGCCGCGTACAGCGCCGCTATCAGTGCAAGACGGGCAAGGTTCCTGATGTTGAAAATTTCGCTTTTTGTCATAATGATCTCCTTGTTTTTTAACGGTGGTTAGCAAAGACAACACCGTATTCAATTGTAATACTCCCGTATGAGAGCAAAATAGCTTTGTACAGCAAAATTTCGGACAAAAGCCCGAAATGTACAAAACACATCGGTCTGAAATATCTCCCGAACCGATAAATATATTTTAGCACATTTCGGGGAATTTTTCAAGAGGGTAAACCGCTTTTTCCGTAATTTTTTCGATAACGTTTTTGCTCCGTACCGATCCGCGAAAGCCGCGCTAGGTCGGTTTTTCTCCGGTCGGGATATTAGACGACAGTCTGTATTGAGTGGCGGTTATGCCGGTGCGGCGGCGGAACTGGCGCATAAAATGCGTGTCGTTCTCAAAGCCGCACAGCTCCGCTATCCTCCTGACGGAAAGCGAGGTATCGGAAAGATAATATTTCGCGCGCTCCAGCCGCGCCGCCAGCACGTCCTCGTAGCAGCTCACGCCGAACTCCTTTTTGTAGAGGTTCTGAAAATAGGACGGGCTCAAAGCGATACGCGCGGAAAGCTCCGCTATGCTTTTGCATTCGGCGGGAGCGCGGTATATCTCCGCGCGCAGCGACCTGAGCGCGGCGGAATGTGGATTTCCGCGCGAGCCCCCGCCCGCTCCGCCCAGCTTCGCCAGCAGTAATCTAAGCAGAAGATCGACGCATTCCTCTTGATTTTTTCCTCCGATATTCCCCGACACCTGCTCGATATTCAGCAGGTTTAGAATATCCTCCGTGCCGCCCGCCGAAACGGGGATAACCGTATCAAACGGCAGCCCTATCCTGTCGAAAAAAGCGTCCCGCTCATCGCAGTCAAAGTGCACCCAGTGGTTTACATACTCCGCGCCCGCCGCGCCGTAGTATTGCCGCTCCCCCTTGGAGTACACCACGGCGCTGTCCGCGGGAACGGTTCGGATAACTCCGTTCTGCATTACCGCCGCGGGAGATTTGAAGATTATCATAAGATTATCGCCAGAGCCGTCGGGGCGGTCTATCAAAAAATCCTTGTCGTGCCGGAAATCAATTCCCAAAGAATGAAGCTTCATAATTTATGATTTAAATAATTTCAAAATTTCCGCTGATCATACTCCGTTCGCTGCGCTCACTCCGCATGCTTAGCGGAAATCGGTCAGCATTTGCCATTTAACAAATGCGACGCTTTTTGAATTTTCATGCGTGGGCGATTTGTTGTAGCCTGCTTTTAGCAGATTTGACCGATAGTTTTAATCTATATCAAACGAAAACATCTCATAATTCACCCGAAGATTAAAGTCCACACCCCGAAAAGCGACCTTGCGCGGGCAGCTCTCGTCAAACGTGGTGACGAAATTATTCTTTCCGTTTGTGAAAGTGACCTCGCCGAAATAATCCTTACCGAGATAGATCAGCTTGAATTTCAGCACGGTGTTGAAATCGTCCCATTTGCGGGAATTTGAAACGCGCTCCACTTCCCCGTTAAACTCATCGAGGTTCAGTATTTCAAGTCGGGTGTTCTCATCGATTTTAACGTTTGTCGCCTTGAAAGCGTCGACGGTATAGTGTATTTCGGGGAGCTTTACGGTAAACTCCGCCTCAAAGGGAACATCGCTGCCGTATTTCTTCGACCAGTAAATGTTGGCAAGACCGCTCCAGCGCATCGTCATAGAACCGTCGCTGACGTCGGTTATCTCGATAGTTCCGCTTGAATGATTTTCGTGTCCAAGAACGCAGAGCGTTCCCGCTTCCTCGCCGTCGGCGTTCTCCTCGCTGTCCCACACGAATTTTTTGCCCCTAAGCTCCTCAAAGGACGAAGCGTGAGTATTGAAGCCGTTATTGTGATACAAACGCGCGGAGCAAAGATCGTACTCAACCCTTTTGTCGGAGCATTTTGCGTCAACATCGGGGAAAAGATATATTTCGCCGTTGCGGCTGCTCGCCGAACAATAAGTATCCGTTATATCATACACTATGTCCTTTAATCTTATTTTTCCGTTTAAATCGCTCATAACTCCTCCCGTTTTATCGAATAAAGATAATGCGGCATATCCTCTCCGCGGTAGTGCTTGACCCAATTATCGGCGATCTTCATTCCGTTGCGCTCGGCGACCTTCTGCGACGGAATATTCGTGTCGCGGATAATGGAGCAGACCTCGTTCGCGTTGAGTATTTCAAAGGCGTATTTTTTGCACGCTTTCGCCGCCTCTGTTGCATAGCCCTTATGCCAGTATTTTTTATTGAAAAGATATCCGACCTCAAGCAGCTCCCTGTCTTTCCACGGCTGCATGGTAAGCCCGCACTGCCCTATCATTTCGTCCGTTTCTTTAAGAATGACCGCCCACAAGCCGAAGCCATATTTTTTGTACCGCGCGAGCTGTCTTTCAAGCCAGTCGAGGGTCTCCTGTTCCGAGAAAGCTCCGTTATAGGCATACATAGTCTCCTCGTCACGCAATATCTTGCTTAACGCGTTCATATCGGAGTGCCGCAGCTCTCTGAGATATAATCTTTCCGTTTCAAGTATCATATATTGCTCCCGTCAAAAAAGTAGGATATGTCAGTCTTTTTGATATTATACATCATTGCAATTTATTTGTCAAGCTGGTAGAATAAGAATATATTAAATGATAATTTAGCGTAGCACCTTATTTTGTTAAGTTTGTTATGTTTATCCGTTCTATTATTATGAGAAAGCGGAGCTTTCACGCGCTCTGATCGGGGCTGACACCTTCGGGGGAGAGGGGGGCGAAATAAAATCCGAACAAAAGC
>CAZKJC010000125.1:0-8023 GCA_964552995.1 uncultured Ruminococcus sp. | reverse complement strand
CACGGAAACCGTGCTGCCCTTATATTCGCCCTCGCCGCCGATATGAACTTTGACGCGGCTTACGATACAAGCGGTAGCCAGATCGGATTCCAGCGCGCTCAGGCTCTCGTCGTCGGTGTAGATGTCCACCACAGCCTCCAGCGGCTTTCCGATGACCTTTTCGGAGCGCTTCTGCTCCAGCGCCACCAGAACGTCCTCGCGAACCGCGTGTATCCTGCTCCACTTCTCCTCGAATTTATCGTCCAGCACCACACCGGTCTTTTCGGGCATGGAGTTGAAGATCGCGCTGCGCATATCGTCGGTGGACTTGTGGGGCATAAACTGCCATATCTCGTCCGCCGTGAAGCTGAGGATAGGCGCGATCATTCTCACCAGAGCGTCAAGGATAATATACATCGTCGTCTGGACAGCTTTTCTCTCAGGAGAGTTTGCCGCGGAGCAGTACAACGTATCCTTTACTATATCAAGATAGAAGTTGGACATATCCACTACGCAGAAGCTGATGATAGCGTGGTAAGCGAGGTAGTAGTCGAACGCCTCGTAGGAAGCCTTTACCTTCTCGATAACGCCGTCCAGCTTAGCCAGCGCCCATCTGTCAAGCTCGCTGAGCCTGTCCACGGGAACCATCTCGGTATCGGGATCAAAGCCCTTGCTGTCGCCGAGATTACCGAGGATATACCGCGCGGTGTTTCTTATCTTGCGGTAGCTCTCGGAGAGCTGCTTGAGCATATCCTTAGATACGCGTATATCGTTGTGGTAGTCCAGCGAAGCCACCCACAGACGCAGCACGTCCGCGCCGAACTCCTTGATTATCTCATCGGGGAATATCTGGTTGCCGAGCGACTTGTGCATCTGCCGCCCTTGACCGTCAACTACCCAGCCGTGAGTGCAGACCGCCTTGTAGGGCGCTCTGCCGGTGGTAGCAACTGAGGTGAGCAGCGACGACTGGAACCAGCCTCTGTACTGATCGCAGCCCTCAAGGTACATATCCGCCGGCCAGCTCAGCTCGGGGCGCTCCTTGAGAACCGCCGCGTGAGAGCAGCCGCTGTCGAACCACACGTCGAAAATATCCATCTCCTTGCGGAATTTCCCGCAGCCGCATTCGCACTTGACCTCGGCGGGGATAAACTCGGAGGGGTCTTTAATATACCACGAATCGGAGCTTTCCTCGCGGAACATATCCGAGATAGCCTTTATCGTCGTATCGTTGATGATGGTCTTGCCGCAGTCCTCGCAGTACAGCATGGGGATAGGCACGCCCCATCTTCTCTGGCGGGAAATGCACCAGTCGCTGCGCATATTTACCATGTTCTTTATGCGCTCCTCGCCCCACTCGGGAATCCACTGCACCTGCTCGATAGCCTTTATGGTCTCGGGCTTGAACATATCAACATTGCAGAACCACTGATCTGTAGCGCGGTATATGATAGGCTCATGGCAGCGCCAGCAGTGGGGGTAAGGGTGGACTATCTTCTGCATTGCCAGCAGAGTATTGTCGTCCTCCAGCCTCTGCGCGATAGCCTTGTTAGCGTCGGCGGTCTTTAAGCCCGCGAAGGGACCCGCCTCCTCGGTAAGTATACCCTTTTCGTTTACGGGTACGATTATCTCAAACATACCCTTATACTTCATGCAGACCTCAACGTCCTCCACGCCGAAGCCGGGGGCGGTGTGGACGCAGCCTGTACCGCTGTCCAGCGTTACATGGTCGCCGACTATGATCGGAGACTTTCTGTCCAGGAACGGGTGGTGAGCCTCGATAAGATCAAGCTCGCTGCCCTTGAAGCTGCCCACGGTGGAATAGCTCTTTATGCCGACGGCGTTCATTACCGTCTCGACAAGCTCCTCCGCCATCAGCAGATACTCGCCGTTATGCCTGCTCTCCGCGTCCTCGACCTTAACAAAGGTATACTTGTAATTCGGACCCAGGCACACTGCCAGGTTGCCCGGCAGCGTCCATGTGGTGGTCGTCCAGATAACTACAAAAGCCTTTGAAAGATCGATCCCCAGCCCGTCAAACTTCCCCTTGGTGTCCACCAGCGGGAACTTTACATAGATCGAATAGCAGGGATCGTCCTGATACTCAATTTCCGCCTCGGCAAGAGCGGTGTTGCAGTCCGCGCACCAGTAAACGGGCTTCAGTCCCTTGTAGATATAGCCCTTCTTTACCATCTCGCCGAATACCTCGACCTGCTTCGCCTCAAACGAGGGAGCAAGCGTGAGATAGGGGTCGTCGAAATCTCCCCAGACGCCAAGGCGCTTGAACTGCCTTTTCTGATCGTCCAGGCAGGAGAGCGCGAAGCTGCGGCAGCTCTTTCTGAGCTGAACGGGATCGACAGCGCCGCTGTCAACGCCGATCTGCTTGAGCGCCTTAAGCTCGATGGGAAGCCCGTGGCAGTCCCACCCGGGAACGTAGTTCGCGTTATACCCCGTCATGCTCTTATACTTGACGATAATATCCTTTAAAACCTTATTAAGAGCCGTACCCAGATGGATATCGCCGTTTGCGTAGGGCGGTCCGTCGTGAAAGGTATAGCTCGGCTTGTCCTTATTTTTCTCCGCGAGAGCGTAATAAAGGCGCTCCTTCTCCCACTTCTCCAGCATCTCCGGCTCCCTTTTGGGGAGATTTCCGCGCATGGGAAATTCGGTCTGCGGAAGATTAAGCGTATTATTAAAATCGTCTGACATATCTGTCCTCCTGAATAATTGATAAGGTATAATGAACAATCAAGGTACTCCGCCGACGGCGGGACAAGCCGTTCCGGTGGACTCCCCCACTGTTTTTCAAATTATCCTTCGTCAGCTCTTGTTCTTACCGAACTGAAGATCGCTGCGGCGGCGCTTTCCCTCGGTCTCGGAGTTGAAGAAGGGCATTTCGGCGGTCTTGCCCGCCTCGTCCTTTTCCTCCGCCTTAAAGGGCTCGTCGGTCTTTTCGGGATCTTCGGGCTTAGGCTCCTGCTTGGCGGCGCTCTTCTGAGCGGCAGCCTGCTTTGCGGCAGCCGCCTTAGCGCGCTCCGCTTCCTTCAGGCGTTCAGCCTCGCGTGCGCGTTCCTCCTTAGCCCGCTCTGCCTCGCGCTTTTCCACCTCCGCGGCGGTCTTTCTCACAAAATCATTCTCTACCTTATCGGGCAGCGCCTCGATAAACTCCATATTCTGCTTGAGCTGCTCCATGATCTTGCTTCTGTATTCCGTGACTTCCTTGCGGGTCTGCTGGAGTATCTGCTCCTGTATCTCCTGCTGACGGTTCATAGCCGCCTTTATTTCCTCCGCCTTAGCGCGCGCGTCCTTGACCAGCTTGTCGGCGCGCTCGTTGGAGTCCTTTGTCATTCTCTTTGAGTAATCGTCCGCGTCCTTTATCATCTTCTCGGACTTTTCCTTAGCCTCCGCGAGCTGCTTGGTGACCGCCTCGGTGGTCTCCTTTCTCAGCTTCTCCGCGGCAGACTTGGATTCGGAAACTATGGCGTTGCCCTGCTTCTGAGCCAGCAGCAGCGCGTCCTTCAGAGCGTCCTCATCATCGCGGTATTCGCGTATCTTATCGGCGAGCACCTCGAGCTTACGCTCCAGCTCGCTCTTTTCCTTCTGGAGCTGCGCGTACTCATTCGACACCTCTCTCAGGAAATCGTCAACATCATCGGTCTTATAACCATTAAAGGTCGCCTTTTCAAATTTCCTGGTAATAATATCCTTTGCGTTCATAAATTTTCACCTTTCCCTAATGACAAAACGCCATATCCATGTATATATCGATCCCGCGTAGCTGCGGTAAGCTTGTATAAATGTTGATCCAAGCAAATGATTTAAATGAGAATTTCAAAATTTCGTCTAATCATGCTCCGTTCCGTTTGGCTTCGCCAAACTGCACTACGCATGCTTAGCCGAAACCGTGCAGCATTTGCCGTTCGGCAAATGCGCATTTTTTGAAATTCAATGCCACAACATTATGTCGATCTGACTTATTTAAATTTGAATTTTCCGCGACCCGCCCAACACGGTCTGCTCCGCTGCGCGTAGCAGACCGTGTTGGGCTCCCGCGAAAAATTTCCTGCGGCAACATTACGTTGATCTAATCTATACAACCTATCCGCATATATGCGGTATCGCCTAAAGCCGAAAACGCAGAACGCCCCGACCTTTTTTTCACGATAAATGTGACCTTGATCCGGTCACCAAGCCACCAAGCCACTTAGCCACTTAGCCGCCCAGCCGCTCTCCGTTCCCGAAGAACCGCTCAAATAAATTTCTCAATAACCACTCTCAGCCGTCCCCTGCGGGTCTCCCCCGAAATTTCGGACAGCCTGTATCTGCCGCTGCCGCGCACGGAAATAATCGTCCCCTCGGACACCTCCGCGCTTACGTTCAGACACGGCGAAAAGTCCGCGTTCACCTGCCCTGCCTTAATGAGCGCCGCGGATCTCTCCCTTGAAACATTTACCGCAGCGCTGACTATGCAGTCCAGCCGCAGCGACGACACCGAAGCGTCGATTTTCTTGGTCTTTACCTCGGGAAGAGGCTTTGTAATTCCCCTTTCAGCGTTCACGCCGACTATGCCCACCTTGCAGACATGATATATCATGTCCTCCGCCGTTTCATGGCAAAAGACCACCGCGTAGTCCTCCGCGACCAGTATATCCCCCAGCAGCTCCCGCTTGATACCCAGGGCAAGCATAGCGCCCAGGAAATCGCGGTGCGCGGGCTTATCGCTCACGCGGAACGAAAAAGTAACGGCGCGGACGGGGAACAATCCCTCATGCGGCATTTCCTCGGCATATGTATCCTCGAAAAAGCCGCAGATAGTTCTCGCCGCACCGTCATATCCTCCAAAAAATTCAGGCTCGCCTCTTACCGCCCGCGCCGCCACCACCGCCTCTCTTTCGCTAAGAAAGGCGGAAAAACGCGGTACTCCCGATTTTGCGCTCAGCCGCTGCAGATCGGAGATATGCGCGGCAAGGAAACGTTCCTCATTGCTCAGCGCCGCCCGGCTCACGGCTTATACACCGTAATCCTCAAGATCGTTCACCCAGTCGGAATTTTTGGGCGCTACCGCGTAAGAGCAGGACGCTGTCTTTTTCATCTTGCCCTCGATAGCCGCCACAACGCCCGCCATAAAGTCAACGATCCTCATTCTAGCGTCGGCGTTTACCTTTTCGAGGTTAAGGAACACGATAGCGTTCTCCTTAAGATAGCTTACTGCCTCCTGCATGACCTCCTCATAGCTTGTCGGAACGAGTATCGCCAGCTTGTTGCCGCTGCCGTTCATGCTGATCACTCTTGATTTCTGACCGTAGCCGATATCGTCGGAATAAGCCTCTCTCTCCGTTACCGCAGAGGAGGTCGTGTCATATCCCTCGTCCATATCGTCGTCATAATCTCTGTAATCGTCGTCGCCCCCGAAATTGAACAGTTTGAATGCCATAATATTTTCCTCCCAATTATAAATATTTTCTGTACCCGAACAGACCCGAGCCTATCCGGATTATTGTGGCCCCATATTTTATCGCCGCCTCATAGTCCCCCGACATACCCATAGAGAGCGTGTCGAAGCTATCGTCCGCGCCGCTTTTGATCCCCGCGAAAAGCCTCTGCATTTCCGCGAAGCGATCCTCCCCGCAGCCGGGCGGCGGTATAGTCATCAGACCTCTCAGTCTGACGTTTTCAAGAGCTTTCAGCCTTCCGCAGAAATCGCCGACCTCGCGCGGCGAGACCCCGCTCTTGCTTTCCTCCCCGCCGATGTTCACCTCGGCGAGTATATCCATGACCAGTCCGTGCTGCCCCGCGCGGCGGTTTATTTCCTCCGCCAGCCGCAGGCTGTCAACGGAATGTATCATTGACACCTTGTCTATTATATATTTGACCTTGTTGGTCTGAAGCGAGCCTATGAAGTGGACCTCCGCCGGAGAGTAGCTCTCCCGCTTGTCCAGAAACTCCTGCACCCGATTTTCTCCCAGCAGGTCTATCCCGAGCCCCACCGCGCAGTTTATCCTGTCGGGGGAGACCGTCTTGGTGACAGCCATCAGCCGCACCTTGTCGCTCCGCCCCGCCCGCGCCATGGCGTTCCGTATATTCTCACAGATACGGGCGTAGTTTTCTCTGATATCCTCAAAGCCCGTCTGCTCGTTACTCAACAACTTTTCCCTCATACAATTCCTTGCCCTCTGTGACGATCCTGTCATACAGCTTCAGATATTCGTCGCCCGTTTCCTGCGAGCATATCACATAGTCCTCGCCCCAGTAAAGCACGTTTATCTTCTTGAAAGCAAGGCTTGTCCCGCGGACGATGTAAACGCCCCGCTCGCCGTCGTCGTTATATCGTATAGCGCCGCGTGAAACTCTCAGTCCGCCGTAGCTGCTTATTACCAGCTTAAAATGAGCCGTGCGCCCCTGCACCACCGCCGAGGTGAGCCTGTCGCACTGAAAGACGTAGATGGAGTTCCCGTCGCCGCAGTTCTCCACCGACACGACCTCCGCCTCCAGCAGCGAGGAATCCGACCCGACGCGCAGCGTGACCTTGCTGCCCTCGTAGATACCGTACATTTTCTCGGTGTCTATCACCGCGGCAACGCGCCATATATAGTCGGAAATGAGCTTGCCGATGGCGGTATCGCCGCTTTTTTCGGGCTTTGCCACTATATCGTTTATGCGCTGCTCCGTAAGAGCGTCTATATCGGAAAAGCCAAGCTCTCCCTCATAGCCGTCCACCTTGCTGACGAAATACCCCGAGCCGCCCGCGTATATCCACTGAACGTCGCCCGATATCATCGCTTCCAGCTCGGAAATGCGCGCCTGAAGCGCGGCGATCTTTTCGGAATACCCACGGCTCTCCTGCAGGGTTATCTCCCGCTTGCACATAGCCTCCAGAAAGCTGTTGTGCAGCGAAGACGCCGCGGTATAATCACCGCCTGTAATGCAGCCTATCAGCGCGGAATGCTGCTCGTTTATCTGCCCCGAGATAGCCTCAAGCTGGGAGTTATCCGTACCGATAAGCTCCTCCGCCCTTTTCAGCACCTCGATCTGTTCCTTAAGCTCCTCGATCTCTCTGCGGTAATCTATCTCGCTCTCGCTTCTGTACCGCCCCGCGATGACCGAGCTTTTCCCGACCCGCGAGCCGTCCTCATGCTCATAGCTGAGTATGCCCGTACCCGAGCCGTAAATAAGGGTCTCGTCACGGAGATACACCCCGTCAAAGGGAATCTCCTCCTCCATGCTGTAAATATAGGCGGTCTCATATTTGAGCCGTTCGCCGCCGGCGAAGAAAAGCTGCCCCACGGCAATAAGGATCACAAACGCGGACAGCACGAAGATCGTAACGGTCGTCCAGCGCGATCTCATTATTCTTCCCCTGTCTCCGCCTTTTCGTAAGCGTCAAGTATCGACACCGGCTTAAAGGGAGTTATGGTGGAAATGGCGTGCTTGTAAATGAGGTTCTGCTTACCGTCGGTATCGAGTATCACCGTGTAGTTATCGAAGCCCTTTACTATCCCCTTGAACTGGAAACCGTTAGTGATATAAATGGTAACGGGGATCCTGTCCTTTCTCGCCTGATTAAGGAACACGTCCTGCAAATTGATATCTTTTGCCATAAAAATTCACCTTTTCTTTCTCTTTCGGTAGATCGTTTGCGCAAAAAGGGCGCAAAATACCCCAACTATATAGGATAGTATAACATACTTTTAAAAAAAATGCTATACATTTTTAATTTTTTTTCAAAATATTTTCATTTATTTTCGATTTTTGGGCACTTTTTCAGCCAAAAAAAGGGGCAAAAGGCAAATATTTCTAATTTTTGATGTTAAGCAGAAGTCAATTTTGCTTTTTTGCGAATTTCTTAATAATTTGTTATAAATGAATTTTTCTGCTGCTCCGTTCTTTTTTTGTGTGAAAAAAGATTTCACCCACGCCGTTCTTTCTTAATATGTGATTATAAAGTAATAACGCGCTCCTACTGGGGCTGACACCTACGGGGAGGGGGAAAGAACAAAATCCGACAAAAGCGGGGATTTCCCCCCTCCCCTACGGTTTCACCCCAGAC
>CAZKJC010000124.1:0-8061 GCA_964552995.1 uncultured Ruminococcus sp. | reverse complement strand
CGCTTCGCTCCGTTACGCCGCGTCAGGCTCTCGCAAAAAATTTTCCTGCGTGGGCTTTATGTTGCTCTTTGCGGGCGTTGCTTTGCCGCGTGAGTGAAGCGCTGCTCTTTGCCGGCAACCTCGTAAACCGACACAAACCAACTACTAACTACTAATCCCTAACTACTATTTTACCACAACTTGGCAAAAAAAACAATATATCGGACGAAATATTTGTGAAAACGACGATTAAAAGCGGCGTAAAATACCCCGCTCAATGCTTTTTTCACAATTTTCACAATACTTTCCCTTTTTATAGTTGAAATACGGCGGGATTTATGCTATAATAAACAATGTATGATTGAAAATACGAACCGAAAAGGAAAAACATGGAAAAAGAAATTGACATAAGGCTGATCTACGGACGAAACGCTGTGACGGAGGCTCTGAATTCCGAGCAGGAGATCGACACTCTGTACGTTCAGAAGGGAGCTTCTCTTGGAAAGCTGATACCGCTTGCCAGGCAGCGCGGCACGGTAATCAAGGAAGTTAGCGCCGAAAAGCTGAACGCTATGTGCGGCACCGAAAAGCACGGCGGAATAGCCGCGGAGCTTGCCGCCTGCTCCTACTCTACCGTGGAGGATATTTTAGAGGTATCCGCGCAAAAGGGCAAGCCGCCTTTTATTATCATAGCGGACGAGATCGCCGACCCGCATAATCTCGGCGCGATAATCCGCACGGCGGAAGCGGCGGGAGCCGACGGAGTGATAATCCCCAAACGGCGCAGCGCTTCCCTTAACGCGACGGTATACAAGACCTCCGCGGGCGCGGCGGCGTGGCTCAAGGTGGCGCGCGTTGCCAATCTGGTTGACACGATAAAGCGGCTCAAGGAGGAAAACATCTGGGTCTACGGCATGGAAGCCGACGGCACTCCCTATGACAAGGCGGAGCTCTCAGGCGGCGTCGCGCTGGTGGTAGGCTCGGAGGGCTTCGGTCTGGGGCGGCTGGTGAGAGAAAACTGCGATATGACCCTCTCGCTGCCCATGATGGGCAAGGTAAATTCGCTAAACGCTTCCGTCTCCGCGGGGATATTGATGTATGAGGTAGTTAAGTACAGGAAATGATGGCAGCTGCGGAAAATTCAAATTTAAATCATTTGCCAAGAGCAACATAATGTGGGTGCGGCAAAGCAACGCCCGCAAAGAGCAACGCTTAGCCCACGCAGCAAAATTTTTCGCGGGAGCCCGCGAAAGCGCAACGGAGCGAAGCGGAGTGGAGCTTTTGTGGGCGGGTCGCGAAAAATTTTTTTAAATCACTCGCGGAAAATTTTTTTAAATCAGGAGATTAAAATGGCTGACGATAAATACAGTATTGATGATATTCTGGCGGAGGTCGATACCAAGAGGGACGGCTCCGACGAAACAGGCGGATACGACGGCAGCATAACCGACATTATCGGAGGGACCGAGCTGGACGACGCCATCCGCTCCGTGGACAGAATGAGGGGGATACCCTCGCACAGGAGAGTGCCGAAAAAGGGCGCGTCCGCCGATCTTGCGGCGATAAGGGCGCAGGAGGCGGAGCGCAGAAAGCTCGAGCAGCAGCGCCGCGAGGCGGAGCAGCTCAACGAGCGCCTTGCCGCAAGGCAGCGCACCGAGCAGGAGAGCCAGATGCGGCTTGCCGCCGAGATAAGCGCCGCCGCGGACAAAATAACAGAAAGCGACGAGCACGATCCCGGGTACTCCTCCGAAATGTCCTCGCCATACGACACCGCGGAGCTGTTCGGCGGCTCGTTTGACTCGGGGAGCACGCAGAAGGAGGATACGGCGGAGGTCAAGGTGTTCGGTGATATAAAGATGCCGGACAATGACGATGACGTCAAGGTTTTCGGGCAGGAGGACGAGATCGTTTTCCACGACGTTCCCACCGAGACCATGCAGATACGCAAGCAGAAGCGCGTGGAGGAATTCAACCGCGCCCTGCTGCGGGCGGATATGGAAGCCGAGACCCCCGACGAGCTGCTGGATTCCCTCAACCCGCTTGATTCCCGCGCCAAGGCGGCGGAAGCGCTCAACGGAAACGTCCGTGAGACCACCGACACCCTTGCCGTAGCGGGCAATGATCTGAAAAGAATAGCGGGCGGCGAAGCCAAGGTAAAGGAGTACTCCCCCGTGACCAGCCGCAAGCGCGCCGACGACGTGCTTTTCTCGGCGGCGGGACGGCAGAGCGGCTCTCCCGAGAAGTCCGGCGAGGATTTTGTGGAGTCGCTTAACAAGCAGGTGCAGCGCGAAAGGAGCCGCGTCAGCGAAGCTACTTATAATATAGATAAGATGGACGAGGCGGAAAAGCAGCTCTCCGAGCCGCTAAACATCGACCTTGACAAAAAGCTGATAGACACGAGCATTATCAACGCCGCGGAGAACACCGCGGAAACTCCCCTGCCCGACCCCGTTGAGCAGGTACGCAGGGCGGACGAGCTGGCGCAGAAGAAAAAGCGCAGGCTGTCGGGCTTTATTCTCGAGGATATCGGCGACGAGGTGGATACCGCCGAGGAGGACGACTACGAGGAGGATGACGACGAGGAAGAGGAGATAGACCTCGACGACGAGAACGTGATCGCCGACAGGCTGGAGCGCGCCTCAAAGGGGCTGCTGGGGCGACTGGTGATTCTGGGAGTGCTGCTGGTTGTGGCGCTGTTCATCGCCATCACCAACCAGTTCAGGCTCCAAATCGGCGTTATATCCGATCTTGTAAGCAAAATAACCCACCCCGACTACTATCTCTATTCATATCTTATCATAGGCATTCTCAGCTTCACCGCCTGCTCAAGCGTTATTACCAACGGCTTCTCGCGGCTGGTAAAGCTGCGCCCCGACGGAGACACGCTCTGCGCGCTGGCGCACATCACCGCCATCGCCGCTGTGATCCCCTATCTTGCGTCGGTGGAATATATCCAGCGCGGACGCTCGCACATTTATCTTGTGGTATCTCTCACGGCGCTTTGCTTCAATACGGTATCAAAGCTGTTTACGGTAAACGCGGCTCGCAGGAACTTCGGCTTCACCTCCGGCGACAGGGCAAAGTATTTCGTCCAGAACTGCGACAGCGAGGGAGCGCATATGCTCGCGCGCACCGCGGTGGCGGGTCTGCCGTCTGTGGCGTCTATGCGCAAGACCGAGCTGCTGTGCGACTTTATCATCTCCACCTACTGCGAGGATATCTCCGACAGGATAGCCCGCGCGGCTGCTCCGGCGGCGATCTGCGCCGCGATAGGCGGCGGTCTGTTCGCCTACTTTATGGGAGAGAGCCAGTATGTTATGAACAACGTTTGCTGGGCGGCTACCGTTGTAAGCGGCGTTTTCTCCATAGGCGCGGCGTTTACGGGATCGCTCATAGTGACCCTCCCCATGCTTACCGCTTCGAGAAAAATGACCGCCAAGAACTGCGCGATACTCGGTTACAGCGCCGTCGAGGAGTTCAGCGAGACCAACGCGGTGCTGGTGGACGCGAAAACGCTCTTCCCCGCGAACTCGGTAAAGGTAAACAACATCTGGAACTACAACAAGCATAAAAAGAGCAGCACCCCCAAGGTGCAGCTTGACGAGGCGATAATCTACGCGGCGAGCCTTGCCGTGGCGGCGGACAGCGTAATGGCGGACGCCTTTTTCGGAATGCTCAATTACAAGCAGCAGCTTCTGAAAAGCGTCAGCAACTGCGTTTACGAGAGCAATCTCGGCGTTCTGGGCTGGATAGACCGCAGGCGCGTGCTTATAGGAAACCGCGAGCACATGAAATCCCACGAGATAATCGTTCCCGATATGAAAAAGGTCAAGGCTGCCAACAAAAACGACGACGAGGTCATCTACCTCGCGGTGGGCGGCGAGGTGATACTGCTGTTTTTCGTGGAGCTTACCGCCAACACCCAGGTCAAGCAGAACGTCGACAAGCTTTCCAAAAACGGCGTGAGCCTTGTTATAAAGACCGTTGACGGAATGGTGACCGATTCCGTGATAGCGGAGCTTTTCGATATCGACGCGGAGCAGGTAAGAGTGATCCCCTTCGAGCAGCACGACACCTTCAACGAAAACACCAAGTTTATCCCCAAGGGCAGCGCGGCGGTATCCTGCGACGGGACGTTCACATCGTTCGCCACAGCCGTAAACGGCGCAAAGACCCTCCGCAGCAGGATAGGAATGGGCTGCATAATGCAGATCGCGGGCACAGGTCTGGGAATACTCCTGGCGCTTATATTCGTGCTGTTCACCAATTACGGAATGTTCAACTGCTTCTTTATTCTTCTTTACAATATCGCGTGGGTGATCATCACGATAGCCGCGCAGGCGTTCAGGAGATTGTAATGACGCTTGACGAGGAGTATATGCTCAAGGCTCTGGCGCTGGCGGAAAAGGCGCGCGAGCTTGGCGAGATCCCCGTGGGGGCGATCGTTGTGGACGGCGCGGGAAATATCATCGGCGAGGGCTATAATCTTCGCGAGCAGCTATGCTCGCCCCTCGCCCACGCGGAAATGATCGCCATAGAAAAAGCGGCGAGGGCGCTCGGGCAGTGGCGCTTGACGGACTGCACGCTGTACGTCACCCTGGAGCCATGCCCCATGTGCGCGGGAGCCGTCATGAACGCGCGGCTGAAGCGCCTTGTTTACGGCGCGTTTGACGACAAAAACGGCGCGTGCGCCTCTGTCGTGACCCTGTTCGACGAGAAATTCACCCATATCCCCCTCGTGCGCAGCCGCGTTATGCGGGAGCGCTGCGGAGAGGTGCTGACGGATTTTTTCAGCCAAATAAGAAAAGAAAATTAAAAGCCACAGCGCTAGTCGGCTTGCATAAGAAATATAGCAACATAAAGCCCACGCATCAGAATTTCAAAAAGTCGCGCATTTTGCCTTAACGGCAAAATGCTGCGCGGTTCCCGCAATCGATAGTTTTGCGCAATATTCGCGTAGCAGTTTACTGCATTTTGTGGCTTTTGCGCAAAACTCTGCAAGGAGCGAACGAAGTGAGCGACTGAGGAGCGCTTGCGGGAATTTTGAAATTCCCATTTAAATCATTTAATTCTCGTCAACATATATTAACAGCACCTCGTCAACACGTAAATCTCCTCGTCAGCATAAAAAAGACATCGGGTAGCAAAAAGGATATTCATGAACAAATATCAGAAACTGGCGAATAATACCATTGTTCTGGCGATAGGACAGTTCAGCTCCAAGCTGCTGGTGTATGTAATGCTGAGATTCTACACCGACTGGCTTGGGACCGACGGCTTCGGCGATATAACAAATATCATCAACGCCTCCTCGCTGCTTATATCGGTAGTTACGCTCTCCATAAGCGAGGGCGTGCTTCGCTACGCGCTGGACAGGGACAACAACGGGCGAATGGTATTCTCGATAGGCATAAACGTCACGCTGTGCGGACTGGCGATATTCACGGCGACAGTCCCGCTGGTGGGGCTGATACCTATGCTCACGGGATATCAGTGGCTGATATATATGTATGTGTTCACGGGCAGTATAAAAGGTATCTGCGGTATATATGTCAGGGCGAGGGGTCATGTGCGGCTGTTCGCCATCGACGGCATACTGACGACCGTCGTCAATATCGTGTTCAATCTGCTGTTTCTGGGATTGTTCAAAATGGGCGTGGTCGGGTACGTTCTGTCGGTGTCGCTGGCTGACTTTGTGTCGGTGGTATTTCTGTCCAGCGCCGCTTATCTGCATAGGTCGTACCGCCCTTTCGGGCATGATAAATCACTGCGCAAGGCAATGCTGCGGTACAGCATACCGCTTATGCCGACGGCGATAATGTGGTGGATAATCAACGTTTCGGATACCTTTATGGTAACGGAGAGACACGGAAAATCCGCCAACGGCGTATACTCCTTCGCGTTTAAATTCCCTAATCTTGCGGCGATAGTGGTGGGGATATTCTCACAGGCGTGGCACATGTCGGCGATAACCGAGCGCAACTCCCGCACGATCTCCAACTTCTATTCCAACATTTTCGATATGGTGCAGACGGTGATGTTCCTCGCGGCGGCGGGAATAATGCTGGTGCTGCGACCCGTCATAATGCCGTTTTTCGGAAACGAGGACTTCCAATACGCCTATTTTTACGTCCCCGCGCTGCTCTGCGCGGTGGTGTTCCAGAGCTTCAATAATTTCCTTAGCTCCATTTACGAGGCGAGTAACAAGACCACGCACTCCTTCGTGTCGTCCCTCATAGGAGCGGTATCCAACGTAGGGCTCAACCTGCTGCTGCTGAATATCCTTGTCCCCGAAAACGTTCCCGCGATAGGCGCGGCGATATCCACGCTGATAAGCTACACTCTGGTATTTATTTACAGAGTGATCGACACCAAAAAGCTGCTTTATATGCGTATCCGCTGGGATAAGATAATCACAAATTTTTTGCTTATCGGGATAATGTCCGCGGTGGTTATGTTTATGGAATACGGGCTGTGGCAGAACGTTATCAACGCCGTTTTGTTCCTGCTGATCGTCGCGTTCAATTTCAGGTCGGGAGTAAGGGCGGTAAAGCTGTTCATCAACCGCAGGTCGGGCAAGCCCGCCGCGGAGACCGCGCAGCCCTCAAGGCCTCCCCAAAGAAGATATCCCGAAAGGCGGCAGCCGCCGCGCAGCCGCTCCGCGCAGCGCAGACCCCCGCCGCGCGGCTACCTCGAAAGGCGCGCTCCGAGCGGCGGACGTCCCACAGCGCAGACCCGCCGACAACCGCCCTCGGGCAGCCGCCGACCGAGCCCGCAAAACCCGCAAAGACGTCCACCGCCCCGCAAAGGACCGTGAGGGCAGAAAAGCGCACGAGGGTACAAAAAAATCCCCTCACGCAAAGCGCGGGGGATACTGTCTGAATTGACAATGTATAATGGGCAATTGACAATTTCGGAACGCGGCTTCGCCGCGATCTAATGCCGCGAAGCGGCGTACCTTGATTATCAATTCTCCATTACATTATGAATTTTCATCCGATGTCCTCAAGATTGCGAAGCGACTTTTCCGCCTCGGTGATTATGGTGAACAGAGCGGCGGACTGCTTGGGGAACTCCTGCTCGATACGGGCGGTTGTGATGGTCTCGTCCTCCGTGCCCGCTCCCGCGGCTGCTGCCGCTCGGATATCCTCCAGAGCAAGATGCGCGGAGGTCAGCCCCGAAACCTTTTCGGCGGGCACCGCAAAGCTGTTCTCATCGTTGCCGCCGCCCGCGCTGTATACCATGCGGTAGCTGCGGTAGACCGCGGAGATAAGGTAGGAGCTGACGGTTTTTGAAAGCTCGGAGTTTTTGGTTTTCATAAGCAGCGCGAAAACGATCTCCAGAGCGTTTGTTATCAGCTTTTTTCTGAGGAATGTGGTCATGCCCGAAAGGCTGCCCTCGTACTTCTCGCTGACGGAGCTTTCGGGAAGCTCCTGCTCGGATATGGTAACGCCGCTCCCCGAGCTTGTCCGCCCGAGAAGATAATCCACCGACACGCCGTAATAATCCGCGGCTCTAACCAAAAAATCCAACCCGCACTCGCGCTTTCCCTTTTCATAATGAGAAAGCAGCGCCTGGGTAATGCCCATATCCGCGGCGGCGTTTTTCTGGCTCAGACCGCGTTCCTTTCGCAGCAGCGTCATGACCCTCGGAAAATCTCTGTTCATAACGCGCTGTGTTTCCTTGCTCATATCATATCTCCCGTCTGTTTATAGTGTGCGCTTTGCCGCGGCTTTGTCAAAAGGTTCAAGGGATAGCTCCCCCGCCGAGGCAAAATAAAGGATAAGCCGATCAAAGCGGAGCGTAACACGATCAGCCGCGTGAGTACACTCGTTTGAGCGCGGCGATCGTGTTTTGATCGGCGTCTCCTAAAATATATGACTTAGTATATTATAGCCCGAATATTCCGATTTGTAAAGCGGCATATTAACCAAAAAATCGACGGATTTCTAGGATATAATTCATAAGAGGGGCGCCGGGGGCGCATAATAAAAGGTTTTTTATGCCGCTCGCTGCTGTTATTTAGTGAAAGCGGAGCTTTCACGCGCTCGTGTCGGGGCTGACACCTTCGGGGGAGAGGGG
>CAZKJC010000123.1:2566-8120 GCA_964552995.1 uncultured Ruminococcus sp. | reverse complement strand
CGTCGTCGGATAACGGCTCGTCCGTATCCGACGTATCGGGATCCGCTCCCGCGGCGGAGAATACGGAGCAGGCTGCTCCCGAGGCGAATGCAAACGATACCGCGGAGGACGTTCCCGAATCGAATACGGCGGTGGACGTTCCCGAGATGACCCCCATCAACGCCGAGCCCGACTACGAGTGGGATAAGGTCATCGCGCTCACCTTTGACGACGGTCCGAATACCGACACCACCAACGAGGTGCTTGATATGCTTGAGAAGCATCAGATCGTCGCGTCGTTCTTTCTGATAGGGAACAATATAAACGACGAGAGCGCCGAGTCGGTAAAGCGCGCGTATGCTCTCGGCTGCGAGATAAACAACCACAGCAGAAGCCACGGTTATATGAACGAGATGACCGCGGAGGAGATCAAGGCGGAATACGACTATGTGGACGAAAAGGTCTTTGAGATAACGGGAGAGCACACGAAATTCTTCCGCCCGCCCTATATCGCGGTAAGCGACGAGATGTGGGAGAATATCGACGTTCCCTTTATTTCGGGAATAGGCTGCAACGACTGGGACGAAAAGGTCACGGTCGAAAAGCGCGTGCAGATGATACTCAGAAAAGCGGCTGACGGCTGTATTATCCTTATGCACGACGCTTCGGGAAATCATATGACGGTCGAGGCGATAGACCAGATAATCCCCGAGCTCAAGGCGCAGGGCTACAAGTTCGTCACCGTAAGTCAGCTGTTTGAGGAAAAGGGGATAACTCCCACCTCGCAGATGATCTACACCAACGTCACACAGGAAACTATGTGGGGCTGACGGCAGCTGATATCCAAGGACAATATCCCCAAAAACACGGTTGAAAATCTCCATAAAAACTACAAAATATTCAAATCTCGGGCTCACGCGGTCTTTTTGCGATTTTCCCTTGACAAACTTTGGGAAATAGGGTATAATGTTAGAGACAGATCATACGAAAATCAGCGGCTTTTAAGGCGGCACTGAGAGGTCGGCAAGGTTGATGTTTTCGTTTCGCGGAGGGGCGTATTGCGGGCGGCGGAATGCCGCGCGGAGGATACGCGGGTACGACTGTACGGTATTTCGCGGGATAAACACAGCCTGCCGCTTTGCGCGGCGGGCTTTTATTATGCCGAAAGGGGCGTGAGGATAATGTGTGCCGAGGAGCTTGGCTTCAAAGCGGAAATACTTGATGAAAGCGCGATGGCAAGGGCTGTTACTCGGGTCTCGTTTGAAATTGTCGAGCGGAACAAGGGTACGGAGGGTCTTTGTCTTATCGGGCTTTTTTCGCGCGGCGCGGTGCTGGCGCAGCGGATCGCCGACAAGATAGGCACTGAGGAGGACGGCGGGGTCGCGGTAGGGCTTCTGGATATAACTCCGTTCCGTGACGACGAGCGGCGCGCTGGCACGGCGGATCTCAGCAGGATAGGCTTTGATATCACCGATAAGCGGGTGGTGATAGTCGATGATGTTATATTTACGGGGAGAACCGCCCGCGCGGCTATCGACGGTCTGCTTTCGCGCGGCAGACCCACGGTGATACAGCTCGCGGCGCTTATCGACAGAGGTCACAGAGAGCTGCCCATAAGAGCGGATTATGTGGGGAAAAATCTCCCCACCTCGCGCGAGGAAAGGGTCAGGGTCATGGTAAAGGAGCTGGACGGCTGCGATAAGGTGGTAATACTGTAGAGTTGACAGTTGATAGTGGAGAGTTGATAGTTATGGTGTCCGCCTGCGGCGGACGGTTCAAAAAAGAGCCGCGCAATAATAGGGCGGCACAACTTAACGGCATAATTAACCCCGAACCGCGCAAAGTCGTCGCGGTAAAGGGTGTGAAAGACAATAGCTATATAACGCTCACAAAGGGAATTTTTACGGGCGGGTCACGTAAAAATTCTTTTAAATAAATTGCAGAGTTTTACTCACGCAGCAAAAGCAACGCACGCAAAGAGCAACGTAAAGCCCACGCCGCGAAATTTTCCGCGGGAGCCCGTGAAAGCGGAGCAGAGTTTTGCGCAACGTTCGCGTGGCGGATTATAGCATTTTGTGATATTTTGCGCAAAACCATGCGGAGCTTTCACGGCGGGCTAGCGCAAACGTCGCTTTGCGACGTTTGCAGCGGTGCGGGAAATTCAAATTCAAATCAGGAGGAAAGATGGATATTTTACTCAAGAACGGATATTTAGTAGACAGCGCCAACGGCTTTGAGGGGAAGAGTGATATTTTGATCCGCGGAGGAGTTATCGCGGCAGTGGAGCCGGATATCGCTCCGTCGGGAGAGGAAAGGGTGATCGACTGCGAGGGCAAGACGGTCATCCCCGGGATATGCGATATGCACGTCCACTTCCGCGACCCCGGGCAGACCCACAAGGAGGATATCATAACCGGCGGAAACGCGGCGGTCGCGGGAGGCGTTACCGCGGTGGCGTGTATGCCCAATACCGTTCCGCCCGTGGATAACGCGGAAACGGTAAAGTATATACTTGATAAGGCAAAGGATTCCAAGGTCAGAGTGTACCCCGTGGGCTGCATTACAAAGGGGCTGGCGGGCGAAGAGCTGTGCGATTTCGAGGAGCTTCGTCAGGCGGGCTGTGTTGCGGTGTCCGACGACGGCAAACCCGTAAGGAACGCACGCATCATGGCGCAGGCTATGGTAAAGGCGCATTACGCGGGACTTAAGGTAATTTCCCATGTGGAGGACCCCAATATAATCCGTGACGGCATTATGAACAGCGGCACGGTATCAAAGGAGCTTGGCGTTCCCGGAATGAACAGGCTGTCGGAGGATATCTGCACCACGAGAGAGATAATTCTTGCTAAGGATATGATAATGCCTATCCATATCGCTCACGTTTCCACGGTCACGGCAATGCAGTTTATAAGAGTTGCGGTGCACCACGGCGTTATGGTCACCAGCGAGACCTGCCCTCACTATTTCACGCTTACCGACGAGGAGCTCCGCAGCCGCGACGCGGACTACCGCATGAACCCGCCGCTGCGTACAAGCGAGGACGTTGAGGCTATCAGCGAGGCTGTCTGCGACGGAACGATCGACTGCATAGTTACCGACCACGCGCCCCACACAAAGGAGGAAAAGGCAGATTTCCTCAAAGCGCCCAACGGCGTTGTGGGTCTGGAAACATCTCTTGCCGCCACGCTCACCGCGCTGTATCATACAGGAAAAATAACGCTTCATAGGATAGTTTCGTTGATGTGCGTAAATCCGAGGAAGATTCTCGGGATACCCGGCGGTTCGCTGGGTGTGGGGGATATCGCGGATATAACGATATTCGATATCAACGAGGAGTGGACGGTCGATCCCGAAAAGCTGCACAGCAAGTCCAAGAACACCTGCTTTAAGGGCAGAAAGCTCAAGGGCAGGGTGAAATATACCATAGTAGACGGAAAAGTAGTGTTTGAGGATAATTGAGGAGGTCGGATATGAAAATAAGCGTTCCCACGGAAAACGGGTTTCTGCCCGAAAAATATTCAAAGCATTCCGATGTTAAGATCAAGGGAACTCCGGTCATGTCGTTCCCGATAGATATTGAGGGAGTTCCCGAAAACGCGGCGAGCCTGGCTCTTGTGTATGTGGATTTTGATTCGATACCCGTGTGCGGCTTCGCGTGGATACACTGGACGGCGGCGAATATCCCCGCGAACGTCGGGCATATCCCCGAAAACGCGAGCCAAGCGGCGGCGCTCGGAATGGTTCAGGGAAGCAATAGCTGCGCGTCGCGATTTGTGGGGGAAACGGACGAAAGGATCACGCACAGATACATCGGTCCTACTCCGCCGGATAAGGATCACAAATACAAGCTGACGGTGTATGCTCTTGACTGCGAATTGGAGCTGAATGACGGCTTTTTCCTCAACGAGCTGCTGGAGAAGATGGACGGACACATTCTGGACAAAGCCGCGGTGGTAATTCCCGCGCACTGTTGATAAGAAAGGATTGATATTATGTCACTTGACAGACTGATCGAAAAGATCGAACAGACACAAAACCCCACGGTAGCGGGGCTTGATCCCAAGCTGGAATACGTTCCCGAGTTTATCAGGGAGCGCTGCTTTGATAAGTACGGCGAGACCCTCAAGGCTGCCGCAAGGGCGCTGCTGGTGTTCAACAGGGGACTTATCGACGCGCTTTGCGACATCGTTCCCGCGGTAAAGCCGCAGGCGGCTTACTATGAGATGTACGGCCCCGCGGGAATGAAGGCTCTATACAAAACGCAGGAGTACGCCCGCGAAAAGGGAATGTACGTTATCACCGACGCGAAGCGCAGCGATATAGGCACAACAATGGAAGCCTACGCGGCGGGACATCTCGGCAAGGTAAGGGTAGGCACGCAGGAGTTCGAGCCGTTCCTCGGGGACGCGCTGACGGTAAACGGCTATTTCGGCATCGACGGTATAAAGCCGCTGCTGAGCGTATGCCGCGAGAACGACAAGGGAATTTTCGTGCTGGCAAAGACATCAAATCCCTCCTCGGGCGAGCTTCAGGATAAGCTGGTAGACGGCGTTCCCATTTATGAGATAATGGGTCGTATGTGCGAGGAGTGGGGCAAGGAGCTCCCCGGGCTGTACGGTTACAGCGGAGTGGGCGCGGTAGTGGGCGCTACCTATCCCGAGCAGATAAAGACCCTGCGCAAGGCGCTGCCCAACACGTTCTTCCTTATCCCCGGCTACGGCGCTCAGGGCGCGGGAGCGGAGGATATCGCGGGCGCGTTTGACGAAAAGGGTCTGGGCGGTATCGTGAACAGCTCGCGCGGCATTATGTGCGCTTATCAGAAGCAGAAGTGCGACGAAAGGAAGTTCGCCGAAGCGGCAAGGCAGGAAGCTATCCGTATGCGCGACGATATAATGGCTCACGTCGGAAAGATCACTATCTGACATCGGCGGCGCGGAGCGGGTAATAATACTGCAAAAAGCTGTATAAAGGGAATTGCGGGCTTCCGCAAAGGCGGGAGTATTCGCTGACAGGCTTTTTGAACTACAACGGCAAACGGCTTTCAGGAGGAACAAATGAAATTCGAGAACAGCAAAAAAGCGAGCCTTATCCTCGCGGACGGAACGGTCTTTGAGGGAAAGAGCTTCGGCGCGGAGGGCACGGTCATCGGCGAGATAGTTTTCACCACCGCCATGACGGGCTACCAGGAGACCCTCACCGACCCGAGCTACTGCGGGCAGATAGTTACCCAGACCTTTCCGCTTATCGGAAACTACGGCGTGAACGAGACCGATCCCGAGTCAAACGGCAGCGTCGTCAGCGGCTACATAGTGCGGGAGCACTGCGAAGCGCCCTCCAACTTCCGCTGCGAGGGAGACCTTGACGGATATTTGAAGCGATACGGGATAATAGGCATTTACGATATAGATACCCGCCAGCTCACCAGAATTATCCGCGAGAGCGGCGTAATGAACGGCGCGATAGTCAGCGGAGCGTTCGACAAGGATAAGCTGCTTGAAGAGATCAAAGCGTACACGGTCGGAGAGGTAGTGCCGAAAGTTTCCGTTAAGGAAAAGGAGTATTACCCCGCCGAAAA
>CAZKJC010000123.1:0-2556 GCA_964552995.1 uncultured Ruminococcus sp. | reverse complement strand
GGGGGACTTCAATAAGGACGAGCTTCTTGAAAAAATACGCTCCTATACCGTCGGAAAGGTCGTTCCCGTGGTCAGCGTCAAAGAGAAAGAGTACTACCCCGCGGAAAACGCGAAGTATAACGTTGTGCTGATGGACTACGGCTACAAATTCAATATCCGCAGAGAGCTTGTCAAGCGCGGCTGCAACGTCACGGTAATGCCGCACGATTCCTCAGCGGAGGAGATAAAGGCGCTCAAGCCCGACGGGATAATGCTGTCAAACGGCCCGGGCGATCCCACCGAAAATACGGAAGCCATCGCGGCGCTCCGCGAGCTTATCCCCGCGCAGATACCCACCTTCGGGATATGCCTGGGACATCAGCTCCTGGCGCTTGCCAACGGCGCTAAGACCGAGAAGCTGAAATACGGTCACCGCGGCGGAAATCAGCCCGTTAAGGACATAGAGCTGGACAGAACCTTTATAACCTCACAAAATCACGGCTACGCGGTGGTGGGAGAAACCGTCCCCGAAAGCGCGGGCAAGGTGAGCCACATAAACGGCAACGACGGCACCTGCGAGGGCGTGAGCTACATCAACGCCCCCGCCTTTACGGTGCAGTTCCACCCCGAGGCTTGCGGCGGTCCAAAGGACACCGCTTACCTGTTCGACCGTTTCATTAAGCTGATGGAGGAAAGAAAATAATGCCGTTAAGAAGTGATATAAAAAAGGTACTGGTCATCGGCTCGGGTCCTATCGTCATCGGTCAGGCAGCCGAGTTCGACTACGCGGGAACGCAGGCTTGCCGCGCCCTCAAACAGGAGGGGCTGGAGGTCGTTCTGATAAACTCCAACCCCGCGACCATCATGACGGACAAGCACATGGCGGACAAAATATATATCGAGCCGCTCACGCTTGACGTTGTAAAGCGCGTGATAGAGCTTGAAAAGCCCGACAGCGTGCTGTCAAACCTCGGCGGGCAGACCGCTCTCACGCTGTCAATGCAGCTTGCGGAAAGCGGATTTCTGGCGGAGCATGGCGTAAAGCTGCTCGGCTCAAATCCCGAAACTATCCATAAGGCGGAGGACAGACAGGCGTTCAAGGACACAATGGAAGCGATAGACCAACCCTGCATTCCCTCAAAGGTGGTCGAGACCGTTGAGGACGCGATGGATTTCGCGGAGGAGATAGGCTATCCCGTTATCGTGCGCCCCGCGTTCACGCTCGGCGGAACGGGCGGCGGTATCGCAAAGGATAAGGCGGAGCTTCACGAGATCGCCACGAACGGTCTGCGCCTTTCGCCGATAACCCAGGTGCTTATTGAGAAATGTATCTCCGGTTGGAAAGAGATCGAGTTCGAGGTGATACGCGACAGCAAGAGCAACGTCATCACCGTATGCTCGATGGAAAACTTCGACCCCGTGGGAGTTCATACGGGAGACTCGATAGTGGTCGCGCCCGCGGTAACGCTCGCGGACAAGGAGTATCAGATGCTCCGCACGGCGGCTATCAATATCATTCAGGAGCTTAAGGTGGAGGGCGGCTGCAACTGCCAGTTCGCGCTGAAGCCCGACAGCTTCGACTACGCGGTCATCGAGGTAAACCCGAGAGTTTCGCGCTCCTCGGCGCTCGCCTCAAAGGCGACGGGATATCCCATTGCAAAGGTGGCGGCGCGTATCGCGGTGGGCTACACCCTCGACGAGATAATAAACCAGGTCACGGAAAAGACATACGCCTGCTTTGAGCCGGCGCTGGACTATCTGGTGGTAAAATTCCCGAAGTGGCCCTTTGATAAGTTCGTTTACGCGAAGAAAACGCTCGGCACGCAGATGAAAGCCACGGGCGAGATCATGGCGATAGCTCCGAGCTTTGAGGCGGGCATGATAAAGGCGGTGCGCTCCATTGAGCTGGGCATGGATACGCTGACCAAAAAGAGCTTTACGGCGCTTTCCGATGAGGAAGTGCTCAAAAAGCTGGAGGACGTGGACGTTGACCGCTCGTTCTGCGTGTTTGAGGCGCTCAAGCGCGGCATATCCATTGATAAGATACACGAGATAACCATGATCGACAAGTGGTTCATCGCGAAGCTGGATAATCTCGTGCAGCTTGAAAGGTGGCTTGCCGAGGGCGAGCTCACGCAGGAGAAATACGATACCGCGAAGAAATACTGCTACCTTGACAGCACCATCGAGCGCATTTCCGGTCAGAAGATCAAGGAGCGCCGCCTTGCCGTATACAAGATGGTAGATACCTGCGCGGCGGAATTTTCGGCGGATACCCCCTATTTCTACAACACCTTCGACCGTGAGAACGAAGCGGCGGAGTTTATAGAACAGCACCCCACCGACAGGAAAAAGGTGATAGTTTTCGGCTCGGGACCTATCCGCATAGGGCAGGGCATAGAGTTCGACTACTGCTCCGTTCACTGCGTATGGACGCTTAAGGAGGAGGGCTGCGAGGCTATCATCTGCAACAATAACCCCGAGACCGTTTCCACCGACTTTGACACGGGCGACAGGCTGTACTTCGACCCCCTCACCCGCGAGGACGTGGAAGCGCTGATAGCTACCGAAAAGCCC
>CAZKJC010000122.1:0-8131 GCA_964552995.1 uncultured Ruminococcus sp. | reverse complement strand
TATTTAGGAGAACTGCACAAATTTCCCGACTGAAAAATTTTTATTTTACGCAATTGGATATATAATTCCATACGACTCCCCCAAATAAAATGCTATGAAAAATCAATATGAAAACGCGCCGCAGGTAATCAAGGACTACATTTACTATCAGCAGATAGTCAAGGGACGTTCGGAGCTTACGGTGAAGAATTACTACGCGGATCTGAGGACATTTTTCAGATTCTATAAGGTCAAAAACGGACGCGCTTCTGCCGATCCGGCTGATTTCTCAAAAATCGAAATATCCGACATAACCGAGGACGATGTCAAAACGGTCGATTTGATGCTGGTGCAGGAATTTCTTGTGTATGTGAAAAATGACCGCGGAAACGAGCAAAAAGCGCGGTATCGGAAAGCTGTTTCGTTGAGGCAGTTTTTCAAATATCTCACCAATCACAAGCATATGTTCGAGGTAAACCCAATGGCAAATCTGGAACTTCCCTCGCCAAAGGCTGCCCTGCCCAAGTATCTCACGCTGGAGCAGTCGCTGGAAATGCTCACACATATCGATACCTCCGCGCAAAAAAGGGATTATTGTATGATCGTCTTTTTCCTTAACTGCGGAATGCGGTTAAGCGAGCTTGTGGGGATCAATCTGGGCGATATCCGTTCCACTCACAGCGGAAACGGAAACCTTGTATATACCCTTAAGGTGCTCGGCAAAGGCAACAAGGAGCGTATAATTTACCTCAATGACGCCTGCGTGAACGCCTATATGGACTATCTCGCGCCCGATGAGACCGACGGCGATGTCAGAACGGCGGCGGGAAACCGCGATATGTCCGCTAAAACGGACGCTCTGTTTCTCAGCAAGCGCGGAACTCGGATATCAAACCGCCGTGTACAGCAGATCGTGGAGGATTGCCTGAAAGCCTGCGGACTGGATAATGTGGGGCTTTCACCCCACAAGCTCCGTCATACCGCGGCAACGCTGATGTATCAGAACGGAGTTGACGTAAGAGTGCTCAAAGAGGTGCTCGGGCATGAAAATCTGAATACTACCCAGATATACACCCATGTCGCGAACTCCCAGCTTGAGGAGGCTATGAGACAAAACCCTCTTTCCAAGGTCGACGGCAACAAGCATAAGGATAAATAGTTTCGTGAAAATATCCAAAAAATATATTATAGTATTGACATTTTCGTAGAATTGGAGTACAATATATGGTATAAAATAAACAAAATATAAAGGAGGCTTACCAATGCTTCAGAAAAACCAACCCCATGAAAACTGGCCCTGGACCCTCAGCGAGGGTGGTGTGATCCATCGGGATTTCACCTGGGAGAACATTGAATACGATCTGAAAGAACTTTATCCCGATAACGACAGCTTTTTGATTTTGGAGCAGAAAGACCCCGAAAACGAGAAAAATTACTGGTTCATTCAGTGCGCAATTGCCCTGAAAGGTCCAAAAAAGGATCACTATATCGTGGGCGTGGGCTGGAATGGAGAATCCGGACCGGTGCTGATGGAGCGGACATATCATTGGGACGCTCTGGAGGAAGAAGTTATGGATATATTTGAACAGGCGTACCAGTGCGGACCTCTGGACCTATCCGGCTTTGAAAACTTTGAGCTTTAAGCAGACCACAATTTTTTCGCAGCGGAGTTTTTGCAGGAGGGTTGCGGAGAATTTCTTTAAAATAAGGAGTGTTATAAATGGAAAAAGTCAGAATCAGCGCCGGCCGCGGCTACGATGTATTTATCGACAGCGGCTTATTGGATAGATCGGGAGAGCTTATCTCCTCGGTAGTCAAAGCGAAACGCGCCTGTGTTATAACCGATGATAACGCGGACAGATATTACGGTGAGCGGACAGTAGCCGCTTTGAACGCTGCGGGTATATCAGCCGAAAAATTCGTTTTTCCGCATGGCGAAACGTCCAAATCTCACGCCACGCTGCTGAAAATATATGATTTTCTTGCGGAAAAGGGCTTCACGCGCTCGGATTTTATCGTCGCGCTCGGCGGCGGCGTTGTGGGAGATACCGCGGGATTTGCGGCGGCTACCTATATGAGAGGGATCGATTTCGTGCAGATACCCACAACGGTATTGTCTCAGGCTGACAGCTCCGTAGGCGGTAAGACCGCCGTTGATATCCCCGCGGGAAAAAACCTTGTGGGCGCGTTTTATCAGCCGAGACTGGTGGTATGCGATACCGACACTACGAACACACTTACTCCCGAATTTTTCTCCGACGGTATGGCGGAGGTCGTAAAGCACGGAATGATAAAGTCGCGCGAGCTTTTCGATATTCTTGCCGAAAAGGATATAAAAGAGAATCTCGTGGATATAATGAAGCGCAATGTGACTATCAAGGGCAGGGTCGTGGAGAACGACGAGCGCGAAAAGGGCGAACGTATGCTGCTGAATTTCGGACACACGCTGGCTCACGCGCTTGAAAAATACTATAATTTCTCGGGACTTACTCACGGTTATGCGGTTTCGATAGGAATGAGCACGTTCACACATATCGCAGAAAAGCGCGGAATGTGCAAGGCGGGAATTGCCGATAAGCTGGACAGGCTGCTGACGAAGTGCGGGCTTCCTCTCACCGATCCTGCGCCGATCGACGAGCTTTTCAAGCTGTCGCTCGGAGATAAAAAGCATCTTTCAAGCGGTATGAATATCGTGATCTGCTCCGATATCGGCAGCAGCGAGGTCGTAAAGATGTCGGTCGAAGAGTACGAGAAATTCCTCAAGGGCTAAGGAGAAGCTATGGACATAAAGATCACACCGAAAAAGCTGCGCGGAGAGGTCACTCTTCCGCCGTCGAAGAGCGTTGCGCACAGAATGATAATCGCCGCGTCGTTAGCAAAGGGAAAGTCAACGATATCCAACCTCTACCCCTCCGTGGATATTCTCGCGACAATGGACTGTATGAGAGCACTGGGTGCGAAGATAGATTTTACTGGCGATACTGCCGTGATCGAAGGGATAGAAAATATCCCCGACAAAGCGGTTCTGGATTGCCATGAATCCGGCTCGACGCTCAGATTTCTTATCCCCGTTGCCTGCGCGCTTGGCGTAAACGCAGAATTCCTCGGGAGCGCAAAGCTCCCGCAGCGACCCATAACTCCCTTTACCGATGAGTTCCCCAAGCACGGGATAACCTTTGACTTCGGCAAGGCGGAAAGCGGCTGTACCCTCCCCTGCTCCGTTTCGGGAAAGCTCACGGCGGGCAGATTTGAGGTGGACGGGAGCATTTCATCGCAGTTTATCACGGGGCTTATGCTTGCGCTGCCTGTTCTGAACGGGGACAGCGAGATAGTTCTTACCTCAAAGCTCAATTCAAAGCCCTATATTGATATTACGCTGGGCGTATTGCGCGATTTCGGGTGCAGCGTCGCCGAGACCGCCAACGGTTATTTTATCAAGGGAGATCAGACGCTGAAGCCTTTTTCGGGCAGAGTTGAGGGAGATTACTCCCAGGCGGCGTTCTTTTATACGGCGAACGCTCTCGGCTCGGAGCTTAAATTGAACGGTCTGAACGAAAGCTCGCTCCAGGGCGACAAGATAATAAAGGATATCTGCGAGGAGTTCACAAAGAGCGGCGGCAAGCCCTTTGAGCTTGACTGCTCGGATATCCCCGACCTTGTGCCGATACTGACCGTGCTTGCCTGCTTCTGCAACGGAACAAGCAGGATAACCAACGTTGCGCGCTTGCGGTTCAAGGAGAGCGACCGACTGGCAGTCCCCGCGGAATGCCTTAACAGCATAGGCGGCAGGGTCACGGTCGGCGAGGATCACCTTGAAATAGAGGGTGTGAAGTCCCTTAAAGGCGGGGAGATCTTCGGGCATACGGATCACAGGATACCCATGTCAATGGCGATAGCCGCGACCCGCTGCGAAGAGCCGCTGATAATACGCGGCGCGGAATGTGTGAGAAAATCCTTCCCCGACTTCTTTGACGTATACAGATCGCTTGG
This sequence comes from uncultured Ruminococcus sp., assembly GCA_964552995.1. GTDB lineage: Bacteria > Bacillota > Clostridia > Oscillospirales > Ruminococcaceae > CAG-115. The sequence continues at coordinate 4,162 of CAZKJC010000122.1, read as the reverse complement.
AGGTGAGTTTGATGTCATCGGTGTTTAACGGCGGTATCACCGTCTCGCTTTTCGGAGAGAGCCACGGACGCGGGATAGGCGTTGTAATGGACAATCTTCCCGCGGGCGAGGAAATAGACCTTGATAAGCTCGCGGCATTTATGGCGCGGCGCGCTCCCAAAAAGGACGGCACCAGCACCACACGTAACGAAAAGGATATCCCCGAGATAATGTCGGGGCTGTACAACGGAAAAACTACCGGCACTCCCCTTTCGGCGGTGATTTTCAATACCGATCAGCACTCCTCGGATTACAATACTCTTTCCCATATTGCCCGCCCCGCTCACGCGGACTATACGGGATATCTGCGCTATAACGGCGCTAACGATCCGCGCGGCGGCGGTCATTTTTCGGCCAGGATAACCGCTCCGCTGGTTTTCGCGGGAGCGGTCTGCGGACAGATACTCGCTCACCGAGGGATAACCACCGGTGCGCATATAAAATCTATCAAAAACGTTAATGACGAGGGCTTCGACCCCGTGAACGTTACGGCGGAGCAGCTGGAGCTTGTCAAGAGCCGCCCTTTCCCTACCCTCTCCGAGAAAGCGGAGCGGGAAATGCGGGAGGTCATAGATAGTGCGCGAATGAGTCTTGACAGCGTTGGCGGCGTTGTGGAGTGCGCGGCGGTGGGATTCCCCGCGGGCATAGGCTCACCCATGATGGACGGGCTGGAGAACATTATCGCGCAGCTTGTTTTCGCTATCCCCGCGGTAAAGGGTATAGAGTTCGGAAACGGCTTCGGCTGCGCGGAGCTTTTCGGTAGCGAGAACAACGACGAATTTGCGCTGAAAAACGGCGAGGTAGTCACGAAAACCAACAATCACGGCGGTATTCTCGGCGGGATAAGCTCCGGTATGCCGATAATCTTCCGCGCGGCGTTCAAGCCCACTCCCTCGATATCGCGCCCGCAGAACAGCGTGGATTTCAAGGAAATGACGGAGCGGGAGCTTGTGATAAAGGGGCGGCACGACCCCTGCGTAGTGCCGCGGGCAGTTCCCTGTGTGGAGTCCGCGCTCAATATCGCGCTGCTTTCCGCGCTTAACGATAAGCTCTAAAGGAGAAGCTATGGGCGGAAATGAATACAAGCTGCATTTCCGTGGAAATAGCGTACAGTAATTTCATAGAAAATATCAATGATGATAATCAAATCAACTCCCCTGCCCTCTGAAATCAAGGCAATTTTTTCGGATTTTTACGGTACGCTCGTGCATGAGGATGGCGCGGTGATAAAGCGTATCACAAAAGAGATAGCCGAAACTGGAGCAACGGATAATACGTCCGAGATAGGCAACTTCTGGTGGCGGGAATTTCAAGGCTGTATAGAAAAGTCCTTTGGCGACAGCTTTCAAACACAGCGCGAGCTTGAATATCTATCTCTCCGCAAGACCATAGAGCATTTTCACTCAACCGCCGACGCGGTGATTTTAAGCGAGCTCATGTTTGACTTCTGGACAAAGCCGCCCGCTTTTGAGGATTCAAAGCCCTTTTTTGAACAGTGCGAACTGCCAGTGTATATCGTATCGAATATTGACAGGCTGGACGTTTGCAGGGCTGTGGATTATCATGGCTTTACCCCCGCGGGGATATTCACCAGCGAGGACGCGCGAGCCTATAAGCCGCGGAGCGAGATATTCCTGCTTGTTCTGGAGAGTACTGGGCTGAAATCTCATGAGGTAATTCATATCGGCGATTCGCTGAGCAGCGACGTGGCGGGAGCGCAGGCGGTCGGTATACGTGCGCTGTGGCTGAATCGCGGTTCAAGAGAGGCGCCGCAGGGCGTTCTGTCCGTTCAAAGTCTTACGGAAGCGCTTGCAAAGCTGAACGCGGAGTAAACACGGCAAAGGAGATTTATTTATGGAAACTCCAAGGATAACGATAGAGGATAAGGAGCAAATTCGTATTCTCATATGTCATCTGATATATTCGCTTGGCTGTCCACTTACGCGGGAGCAGCTTATCGAGATCACCTCTTATGAGCAGGCGGTCAATTATTTCGATCTCATCGAGGCGCTGGAGACCATCGGCGAGCGCCACTGCATAATAACCGAGCAGGAGGGCGCGGTCTGTTATTCCAACACCGCGATCGGGATAAAAGCGGCAAAGGAGCTGGCGGAGGACCTCCCGCAGTCCGTTAGGGAAAAGATGTTCGAGGAGGCTGTACGGGTATACACCCGCGACGCCGCCAAGCAGCACAGCTCTATCCTTTCCGTGCGCTACGCCAACAATCCCAAGGGGAACTGCACCATGGGTATTTCCATCAAGGACGACAGCGGCAGCCAGAAATACTACCTCAATGTCATAACCGACACCGCCGAGCAGGCGGAAAGCATAAAGTCCAAGCTGAAAAAAGACCCGCGCAGTCTGCGTGAGTATCTGGACAGCTATTTCAAGTAAACGAGAAGGGTGATTTTTTTGGAAAAGCAAAACTCCAAATTCTGGATCGTGAAATTTATATTTCTTGTTCTTTATTTCGCCATACTTACGACCGAGAGGGTCATAAGTCTCGCCGCGTGCTTCACGGGGGGATTTTCCGGATTTGACGCGCTGGATCACTATATGATAACGTTCACAATATTGTCGATCGTATGCGCGTATATTTTTGCCGCGGTTCAGATCGTGAAATATAAAAAAACGGAGAAGATCTTCGGGCGGCTTGCCGTTGCCGCGGGAATACTTCTTTTCGGGGGTATGGTACATACCGAGGGCACTATCCCCGGGATACAGTTTGCTTCCTACGGAATGATACTTGTCTCCATGGCGGCGCATACGATCCAAAGCGTAAAGGAGCAAGGCAGCGCGGGAGTGAAATGGCTTTCGTTCGCGTATACCGTAGCTTATTCCATGTCGATACCCGTTGTTTATCATACCGAAATTTCACTGGCGTATCTGTTCATACCCATTGAGATAATTGTTTCGGCGGGCATGGTGGTAATGTTCACAGTAATGCTGAAGCGCTTTTACGACTGCGACGGCGAGAACAGCTTCTCTCCCCTGCCGCTGTTTGCGGCGCTGATCGGAGATGTCCTTGTGCTTGCCTTGCGGTGGCAGGAGGAAATAAATGTGTTTGTGCTGATATTTATATGCGTTACGGTCCTGCTTTGGGCGGCGGGAAAAATAGTGTGCCGGAAAAAAACTTAATATAAAATCTCCCGACAGGTTCAAAACAGCCTGTCGGGAAATTTTTATCGGGTATTTATCCGATGCTTGAGCTCCGTTTGAAATCGGTACGGGGGAGATAATCAGCAGTTTTCGCTGTCGATCCTGCTCTGGTAGTTGTTGAGGAGCTCGCCGAAACGCTGGAAGTGAACGATCTCGCGTGTGCGCAAGAACTTTATGACCTCGTTAACGTCGGGATCGTCCGACAGGCGCAGAATATTGTCATAGGTCGCACGGGCTTTTTGCTCCGCTGCCATATCTTCAAGCAGATCGGCTATGGGATCGCCCTTTGACTGAATGTAAGCCGCGGTAAAGGGCGAGCCCGCCGCGCTCTGGGGATATACCGCGTTTCCGTGGTCAACGTAGTAATCTCCCCGACCATATTTGTCAAAGCTCTTTGCGCCCTCTCCGTCCGTAAGCTGGGAAACTATGCTGCCTACTATTTCGAGGTGAGCGAGCTCTTCCGTTCCGATATCCGTCAAAAGTGCCTTACCCATATTATCGGGCATAGTAAAGCGCTGGGACAGATAGCGCAGCGACGCGCCAAGCTCGCCGTCCGGTCCGCCGTACTGACTGAGAATTATACCCGCCAGCCTGGGGTTCCTGTTCTTGATGCAAACGGGGATCTGGGTTCTTTTTTCAAAAATAAACATACTCTCACCTCACAATCAGCTATTGGGCGGGAAGCAGCCTTCCAACCAATCCCATTCCCCGTCCTCGCCCGCGGCACAAGCGGTAAGCGGATAGAAGCTGTCATTAAACGCCGCCTTGCATGCCTTGGACTGTCTGCACGCTTCTCTGAACATTTCAAGAGCGCGTGAATCCTCGGGGTGAGTATCCAGATACAGCTTCAGGTCCTGAGCGAAGAAATCCGCCTCGGCTATTGCCCTTAAAAGCTCGTCACAGCTTTTGTCGGGAGAGTTGTTGCTGTTATTGCCGCCGTTGTTGCTGTTTCGGTTCATGTTGG
>CAZKJC010000121.1:0-8139 GCA_964552995.1 uncultured Ruminococcus sp. | reverse complement strand
TCTATCGACCGCGATCATCGTATTTTTACAAAAACGGGGGTACCCAAAATGGAATATATACCCAATGGTGTATCCGAGAACGACATCCTTTGGGACGATTATAATAAAAATCTCGATGAATGGCAGGACGCGGGCGGTACGGCGGTAAAATGCCACAATAATATAAACCATAAGGGGCTTATAGGCGCATTATGGCAAGGTGAGCTTGTGAGCAACTGCGATCCCGCGGAGCAGATCGCGGATAAACTTTCGGATATAATCTGGGAGGCAGATAATGCCGAGGATTGGGATAGATAATTTTTTAAAGAGAGGACTGAACGCTTTATGACCCACGCAATATTTGTTGCCCGCAGAGAAAATGCGGGCATACTCGATAAGACGGCATCTGAGCTGAATATTCAGCTTCGAAAGATCATTATGGATGAGTTTTCGCTTTCGACATTTCTCAAAAGCGAGTTAAAATCCTATATGTTCCATAATCCCTTTATATTTGACGTTTCCTGCTGTGAGGAGCAGGGCGATGATTTTATATCATATATAGAGGGCATTACATATCAAAAGGACGACGCGAAGATCGTCATTTACGCGGGGAATTTCTACGCGGGAGATGAGTTTTTAGACAAATTGGTACACCGTGGCTTTACAAATATAGTGGCGAATTATAACGACGTTGACGATAAAGCCAACATTGAAATGATGGCGGCTGATCTGAAAGAGTGTCTGCAGGAGGGCGGACTGCCTAAGCAGAAATGGCGCAGATATGATAAATCCTTTGACGCGTTCGCAGAAGCTCGGGAAATGGCGGCTATCGCTGAAAAGGAAAAGGCTAAGCCCGTTTATTCCGAAGCCAAGATAAGCATTGCCGTCGTAGGCGCTCAGAGCAGGATAGGCACAACATCATTTGCTATACATCTTGCGGATTATTTCCGCGACCGCAGCGCCGATCCTGTTGTTATAAGCGTACAGAAAAAGGGACAGGAGCAGCTTGAAATGCTGTGTGATACGTTTGACGGACAGTCCGAAAACAATATTTTCAGCATAAACGGCATTGATTTCTGCGTACCATCAAGCGAAACCAATAAGAAGTATAACGCCGAGATATATGATTTCGGCAACACTGACACATCGAAAATTGATTTCAGCGAGTTTGACAAGGTATATCTTATCGGCGGAACATCGTGGAACGAGCTGCCGATGGTCTACACGGCGCAAATCCCCTTGAACAAGGTAAATTACACTGTGGCACTGAGCTTCTCCAATCAGGGCGATATTGATAAGTACGGAGAGATATTATCACCTAACCTTAACGAGGTCATATGTACCCCATATGAGCCTGATCCTTTTTCCTCGTCAGCCTTTGAGGATATCTTTGATAAAGCGTTTGAGGATTTCCGCGACATTGAAGAAGTTGCGGAGCAAAACTAAATATTAAGAGGTAAAAGTTATGAAAAAAAGCGGACAGCTTGTAAGAGTAAATGCGGATTTTATTTATCCCGAGCTGTCCGCGGCGGCGGTTAAGGTAATGTTTCTGCTTGCGTCCATCGCACAAGCAGCGAAGAACGATACAGTTGTTATCACTAATAGCCATATAGCAGAGCGCACGGGGCTAACCAACATTACCCGTGTTATAAACGAGCTTTACGCTATAGGTGCGATCAAAGAGCGAATTGAGCGCTATAAGGATAACCGCAGGAAATGCAATGCCTACATTCTCGCCGAAACACTTGTGAAACCGAAGAATTTCCGCTTTGTCCCGATCTCCGCACTGGAGCTGCCCAAAAGCTCGCTGCGCCTGTTGATACTTTATACTCTTAATTGTAATGACAGCGGGCGCTGTCTGCTGTCGTTATCTCAGATACAAGAACTGTCGGGTATGGCTAGAGGAACGGTTATATCCTGCACAAAGGAACTGCAGGAGTACGGATATATAGCTAAGCAGCGCTATACCTGTTATGAGGGGGACAACGGGCATAACAGAGTTTATGTAACTCATATTGTGCGCCGCCACCATTCGCTCCGCGCAGCGGAAACTCTCCGTGTTATCATTAACGGTACAGCTATGAACTATGCTGTTAAGTCGCAGATTGAGTATATACTTAACGCAGGACGGGACGGCTCTGCTGAACTACTTTTTAAAGAGATAAAACGGCTGTTTCGTTCTACGAAAATAGCAGAATTTATACGTCGTTTAAGCCGTATGGTGCGCGGGATAACCGCGCATTTTTTTAATCCGGCTGAATGTAGTCCAAAAAATATAAAGCGAATTATAGATATTAAACCTGTATTAAATATTTGACATTTAATTGGTGAAAAAGAAAATTTTATTTTCTCTTTACTTAGAGTTATATGAACTATTTGCGCGATTTGGCAATTCCGGTTTGACTGCTGCGGATATGATAAATACGATTTAACCGGTTTATTGCCGGATCGCGTTTTGCCAAGCCGATTTTTCTTTTTCACTAACACAAAGAAAATTTGTCTCTTAATGTGTCGAAAAATGCCTTGACTTTTGGCGCTTTAATTTGTAAAATTATTTTATAAGACTGTACACTATTTTTGAACACTGAGAGGCGATTTCTTATGAGAAAACATAACAGAAGAAAAAAACGGCATTTTTCACATTTGACGAATACTGAAAGATTACAGATCGAAGCATGGCTTAAGACAAAAACCCCCGTGAAGCGAATAGCCGAAATGCTGCATAAAAACCCGTCAACAATATATCGTGAGATCAAGCGCGGCGAATACGACAGGCTCAACGGTAATGACTATTCTATTTCACGCGCGTATTCTCCTGATATCGCCGAAAATAAGTATAGGGAAAATTTAAAAGCCAAAGGAGCTTCTCTAAAGATCGGATCGGATAGAGAATACGCAGAATATATTGAAGATAAAATTATTAATGACAAGTATTCTCCCAAAGCTGTTTTAGGGGAGATAAAGAAAAAGGGATTAAAATTCCGTACGACCATATCTCATACTACGCTATATCGTTACATCGACGAGGGGATATTTCTGCATTTGACCAATAAAGACCTGCCTGTTAAAAGAAATAAGTCGAAACAGCGATATAAGAAAGTTAAGCCCGCCCGTCCCCCTAAAGGAGAAAGCATAGAAAAGCGCCCAAAAGAAATAGATGAACGCAACACCTTTGGGAATTGGGAAATGGACTGTGTGATTGGAACCAGATCGGGCGGCAGTGCGCTTTTGGTTCTTACAGAGCGGCTGACCCGTCGTGAGTATGTCCGGTTATTGCCCGCAAAGAATATGAAAAATGTTGTCCGAGCTTTGGATAACATTGAAAAGAAGCTCGGCAGTGAGATGTTTGCAAGAATATTTCAGACTATAACCGTTGATAATGGGTCTGAATTTGCGGATTATGTGGGAATGGAGCGTTCCATCAACTGAGGCAAACGCACAAAGGTCTACTACTGTCACCCATACAGCAGCTGCGAGCGCGGCAGTAATGAAAATCTCAACAAAATGATACGGCGTTGGTATCCTAAGGGGGTCAGTTTTGCAAAGGCTACTGTTAAGGATATAGCCAAAGTTGAAAAGTGGATGAATAATTATCCGCGCGGGATTTTCGGCTATGACACGTCCGCCGCAAGGTACCGAAAGGAGATCAGACTGCTTAGTGGATAAAATATATCCCTTTATACGCTATGGGTAAGCGTGTTTCACGCCTGCTCAGCCTTGCTATGCCTTTAAATCAGAAATTTTTCGCTTGTTTTAGTTGAAAAAACAGGCTTTGTGCATAGTGCATAATATCAAAGACAAAAAAACGCCAATTCTATCAAATTTGTAGAATTGGTGTTTTTTTGCATTAACCACTTGACTTTTCAATTTTTTCAGCAAAAAATGCTAAAAAGCTCATAGTAAACAGCAAAGCCGTCCGCTTTGTGTGGACGGCTTCGGTTGCTATCGCCGATCATCTCGCGGATCGGGAGATTCGGGGATAATAGGGGGAGGCGGCTCCGCGAAGATACCCTCGAACGAGATATCATCATAGGATATTTCATCGTAAGAGGTAACGTCCGGAAGCTCCTCAAAAACAGGAGCGCTTGCCCCCTCTGAGACCGCTTTCGTCTGAGCGGCAGAAACCTCAGCTATGACCGCGGGCTGAGGCGACACCTCGGCGGGCGGCTCGGGCGGAGAAACTTCCGCAATGACCGCCGGCATATTCTCTCCGAAATTCTCATCAATAAAGCTGCTGAAAGCCAGGAACGCCTCGTGCGCGGGCCGGGAAAGCGTTATCCCCTTTTCCGTTTCCGGTTCGTCGCTGTGATCCTCCTGCGGCACAAACGGAACAGCGCTCGGAATATCCGAATGTTCTTCAGAACGATCGGACCGCTCTTGCGCCGCCTTGACTTCAACCGTTTTGGGGCTTTGCATCATCGGAGCGGCTTCTGCACTTGCCGTTTGTGTAACCTCCGATACCGCGGGGATCACCACCGGCACTGATTCCTCAATGCGCTTGGGAGATTCATTCGGCTGCTTTGACTGCGATTCCGCTGTCCTTATGGGGACTTTCACCTCGGGCACAGCGTTCACAGCTCTGTCAGCCGGCTGCTCCCGTTCAGCCTGCGGAACTTCTTTGACTGCCTTAAACGGCTCCGTCGTCTGCTCGACAGGCGGAGCATTGAAAACCGCAAAGGGCTCAAAATCTCCATCGTGAGCTTTTTCGGAGACCGCAGGGCGCTCCTGCGGCTTCTCATCAGCAGGTCTCTCTTTGGGAGCGGGCATGACAGCCGTAAGTGTTTCCTCGGGTACTTCCCTCTCATTTATCTCCTCGATCGGCTCGGTCTCGAACTCGTCAAACAGACTGAACGGATCGGGATCAACGGTATCCTCTGCAGCTCCCTCGCCCTCTTCCGCCTCGGCAGGCTCTGTATTCGAACTCTTATCGGAAGTCCGCGCGGCATTTCCGCTCTCTCTTACCTCCCGCACATTGCGGGCACGGCGCTTCACCTCCGCGTGGATCAGCAGCATTATAAGAAACAGCATTGCTCCGCTGGAGGTGAATATCAGCCCCAGCTCCAGCCCCGCGGGGAAGAATTTCAGCGTGACGGTGTGGTCTCCCCTAGGAATATCAAGACACATCAGCGCTTCGTCCAGCGAGGACTTTATTTCCGCCTGCTCGCCGTCGATATACGCCGTCCAGCCCTTTTCATATGGTATGGTGGTAAACAGCGCGGAGTCCTGTTCCGCATGAAGCTCTATCGTGAGCTCGGTCGGAGAATCCTTTGTAACAACGGTTTCCGCGTTCATTTCTCCCATTATCTCGCCGAACCGACGGAGCGAATTATTGTCAATATAGTAAAACTGCGGATTTTTGAAATACAGCGAATCCTGCAGCAGCTTGATACGAAGATTGAAGGTCTCGCCCTCCTCATAAGTGCCGAGATACTCTATGCTGTAATTCTCGTTCATATAGTAATTTGAGATATACTGATCGTTTATATAAAGCTGGGTCTCCCTCTCATAGTCCGTGGGGAGATACATATATATCGCGCCGTCCGCCGGCATAACGATATCGTAAGATATCCAGGCGTCGCCGTCGTTTATTTTGCGGTAGCTGGAGTGCGCGTCGGTAGTCTCGCCGACGGTTATATTAAAGCTGTCAAAGGACACCGCCGCCGCGGAGATAGTCCGGAACATCGTCAGCGCCTTATTTCCCGTCAGCATTGAAGCCAGACGGTTCTGCGCCAGGAACGGCGAATACTCGTTGTAGCTGTATCCTATGATCTCCTTATCCGCAAGGTAGGCGATACCCAGCGCGTCCTCGTTCTCATAAACGGTAACGTTAAGCTCATTCTCTATCGGAACGGTCTTTTCATACGGAACATAGCACTTATACTGCGACAGCACATACTTTACGCCGAAAACATCATCGGTGAACATAGTCGCGCCGTCATAGCGGGTGTAGTGTTCTCTCGCCGAAAAGCCCAGCGATCTCAGCAGACCTATCGCCTTTGAATTGAGCGTGCTGGAGCTGTGGCTCATTCCGTACATTCTAAGAGCCATGGGGTCGTTCACACAGCGGTGGTAGGTCTTTTCCATGCGGTAAAAGCCGTCGTCCATCTCATGTATGGCGTCGGTTATTTTGCGGGAATAGGGTATTGTTCCCAGGTAGGTCGACCTGTCCGAAAAAACTATATCCTCGTCCATATCAAACAGCGTGACCGTGGTGTTGAGCAGCATTTCAAGGCTTACCAGCACCGTTATGGTTATCTTTACAAAGATATGCCCGCCGTATTTCCTGTAGATCAGCGCCATAATGCTCATTACCGCCAGCAGAAGCAGCGGAATGACTATGATCAGATTTGTGTCATAGTACTCATGACCCGCGTTGTAGTCGGAAAACAGCAGCATTGCCAGCAGCACCAGGAACGATGCGCCGACAGAGCCCGTGCGCAGCTTTTTCAGCCCGTCGAACGCCTGCGCGCCGAATATCCACAGCAGGAATATCACGAAAAAGCTGTAACGATAGGGCAGCCAGTTTGGCATCTGTCCGCCGTGCCACAGCATATCCACGGGACGGATATACATAGACAGCACCAGCAAACCGATGAGCACTCCTCCCGAAACGCGCTCCCTCACGGTAAACTTCCCCGAAGCAAAGTACGCCCCCGCCAGCACCAGCGCCAGCGTTCCGCAGTACAATATCGGCAGACCCTCCATGCGCACCGTGTCATAGGTGGTCGGAAACAGCTTTATGAATATATCCGCGATATTGAAATTCTCAACGGGGGTATAGTCCGGGGTGCTGAAAGCGAATTTTCCGTTGGACAAGGACATATACACCGGCATTATCATAAAGCAGCTCATAAGCACCGCCGCTATTGACGAGAACCCATACACGACAAATACCGAGGCTCCGCAGGTCCTTTTCGAGCGGTCGGCAAGTACAAAATACACAAAATACAGCGCCGAGAAGATACCGACCATATAGCCGATATAGAAATTCGTAACGAAAACATACAGCAGCGACAGCACATACAGCGCGAAGCCCTTTCTCTCGCATATCCGCTCCACGCCCATTATCACCAGCGGCAGTCCGATAAGCCCGTCCAGCCACATGGGGTTCATTGTCTGCACGACAAAAAAGCCGCACAGCGCGTACATCACCGAAAAGGTCACGGCGGTAGTGTTTGAGTACTCGCGATGCTTTTTCAGCAATATTGCCGAGGTGAGCCCCGACGCGCCCGCCTTGGCGAGCATCATTACAAACAGTCCCTCGGTTATCATCTTGCGCGGGAAAGCCCACACTATCCAGTTAAAGGGGCTTGCCAGGTAATATCCGATTATCCCCGCGAACTCGCCGGAGAGATTCCTGCTCCAACAATAAAAAAGGCTCTCCTTTCCCGCCAGTACGTCGTACATATAATCAAAGTAATACACATACTGAGCGTTGAGGTCGAGCGAAAGAACCGATCTTTCTCCAAACGGGTAAATGCCGAAAATAAAATAAGCCGCAAAAAGAACAGCCGCGGGCAGCAGCGCCGACACGAGCAGAATATAATTTCTTGTAAAGAGATTTCCGTTTTTCTCTTTTACGCCGGTTTTGCCGACCCTGCTAGTCCCGCTCACCCGATCCATTCCTTTCGCCGCGATTTTTTGTATACTCCGAGATGATATAGCGCGGTCTGCGCTTTATCTCCTCATAAATTTTTGACAGATAAAATCCGATTATGCCCACCCCTATCATAAGGCAGGCGCCCAAAATAAGCAGCAGCAGTATCACCGTGGTAAACCCGTCGCGCGCGTTGCCGCTGAAATAATTGACAAGGGTCTGCACCCCCATCACCACCGCGAATATCCCGAAAACAACGCCTATCATCGTAATTATCTGCATGGGGAAATTCGTGAATGATGTGACGGAGTTGATCCCGAAAACAAACAGCTTTTTGTAATTCCACTTGGTCTTGCCCGCGTTGCGCGGCTTCACCTCGAACTCGATGTGCTCCGTGCGGAACCCCACCCAGCCCGACAGCGCCCTGAAAAACGTCATGCGCTCGGGCATTTCGTTCAGCGCGTCCACGACCTTTCTGTCCAGCAGCTTGAAATCGCTCGCCCCGTCCAGGTTTATCCCCGACGAGGACTTCATCAGCCTGTAAAAGCCCTTTGCGAACAGCT
>CAZKJC010000120.1:0-8247 GCA_964552995.1 uncultured Ruminococcus sp. | reverse complement strand
CCCACCACATGGTGGTAAATCCGTTTTCGTTAGCCGCGTTGCAGAAATACTCAAAGAATTTGAGTATCTCTCCGTGCTCCACCGTATCAAGCGCCGTATCGAAGCCCAGCAGTCCCCACTCGCCGACAATAACGGGGATACCGTTGTCGATAAAGGTGGTTTTCAGCCGTGACGCAAGCCCGTCGATATCGGTCACGGAGGTGCCCTTGAACTCGGTCTCGCCCGCGATATTCACCGAGAACGGCCAGTAGCCGTAATAATGCACCGTCGCGATCAGATCAGGGTCGTTTATGTCCGTGATAGTTCCGTAGAGCTGATCGAGGTATTTCTGCTCGCCGTTGGTGTCCTTTGTGGGGAGCACTATCAGACGTTCGGCGTTGTTGCCGCCGCTTGCCCTCACTATCTCCACGCACGCCTTGTTCATCATATCCAGGCAGTCCGCGTAGGTGCTTTCCTTGTCGAAGCGCGGTTCATTTATCGACTCAAAAATTACCGCGCGGGGGTAGTCCTTGTAAGCCTCGGCAAGCTGCTCCCATATCTTTCTGAATTTGAGATAATTCTCATCGTTCTCGTCGGGAGTTATCGCGTTCAGCCACTGCCAGGAATCGTGATGTATGTTTACAAGCACCAGCAGATCAGCGTCAAGGGCATAGTTGATGATCTCCTTGGTGCGCGCGAGATATTCCTCGCTGATGACGTTTTCCGAATCCAGCGCATGCTCCCACGTTATAGGTATACGAATCGAGTTGAAGCCCTCCGACTTGATCTTGTTGATAAGCTCGGGGGTAGTTTTGGGATTGCCCCAGGCAGTCTCGCCGCCCACCGCGTCCAAAGTGTTTCCGAGATTCCAGCCCGGCTGCATAGCCGCGGTGAACGTCACAGCGTCCATGGATTCCGCCCGATATACAAGGCTGTTCTCGCCGTAGCTGTCAACAGGTCTGATCTCATCGGGGGTATAAGCCTCGACAGTCTGGACCGTCTGCGAATCGTCAATGCTCTCCGACGGAGCGGAGCTTTCTTCTCCACCCTTGCAGCCCGCCGCTGTCACACACAGCGCCGCAACTGCTATGGTTGAGATGATCTGTTTAAAATTCATTTCACCCTCCAAAAATCAACAGTCTTGTTCCAGGATATAACTTTCAAGCATATTTGCCGCGAACCTGCACAGCTCGGGGCAGGGTCTTTTCTTATAATACTCGGGAGTGCGCTCCTCGGGAACGGAGGACTTTTCCATCTCCTTAAGCCCCAGAAGCTCCTTACATATTATACTTCCGTTCGCGACGCGGAATCTGTCGGCGAGCTCGCGTATTCGCCCGTAAAGCTCCGCCTTGGCGGCAGTGTTTTTCGGCTCTGAATAGCCGTACAGGCTGCTCAGCACCATTACCACACCGGAAAAAGTCCCGCAGACCTCTCTCATGCGCCCCATGCCGCCGCCAAAGCCCGAGGACAGCCGCGCCGCCGTCTCCTCGGAGAGCCCCAGCTCCTCCGCGAACGCTGCCGCGACAGCCTGGGTGCAGTTGTACCCTTTCAGGAAATTCTCATAGGCTATATCGCCTTTGCCCGCGCTCATTTGCAGAACTCCTCCACCGCGTCCGCGATAGGCTCGGCGGCGTCGGATTCGGTGAGCTCAAGCAGACCCTTGTCCACAAGCCCTGCCGTTTCGGGATCAATGGGCAGCTTCGCCAGCACCTTCAAGCCGAATTTCTCCGCGGTCTCCTCGATATGGCTCTCGCCGAACACCTTGATCTGCTTTCCGCAGTCGGGGCAGGCAACATAGCTCATATTCTCCACAAGACCTATGATCGGAACGTTCATCATCTCCGCCATTTTTACCGCCTTGCCGACTATCATCGATACCAGCTCCTGCGGAGAGGTCACCACGATTATCCCGTCAAGCGGTATCGACTGGAACACCGTCAGCGGCACGTCGCCCGTTCCCGGGGGCATATCCACAAACATATAATCCACGTCGTCCCACACAACGTCCGTCCAGAACTGCTTCGCGGTACCCGCGATTATCGGACCGCGCCAGATGACGGGTGCGGTCTCGTCGGGCAGCAGGAGATTTACCGACATGACCTTAATACCCTTTTTGGTCACTACGGGATATATCGCGGTCTCGTTGCCCTGCGCCTTTTCGGTGAGCCCGAACGCTTTGGGCACGGAGGGTCCCGTGATATCCGCGTCCAGCACCGCGGTCTTGAAGCCGCGTCGGTTCATCAGCACCGCCGAAAGGCAGGTCACGAGGGATTTACCCACGCCGCCCTTTCCGCTTACGATACCTATCACCTTGTTGATCTTGCTAAGCTCGTGCGGCTTTTCGATAAGGCTCTCGGGCTGACGCTCGGAGCAATTCGCGGAACAGCTTCCGCAATCATGTGTGCATTCGCTCATTTAAAATTTCCTCCATTAAAATTTTTATAAATTATTTATTGGAACGCTCCAAAAATCAGAGAGCTTATAGCTCTTGTACATACGACTATTCTCCGGTTTTCTCACCATTGCATTCCCGATACTCATCATTTGTAAGCCGCCAATGATATTGCAGTTTACCTTTATGGGGCTGTGGTATCTCTTCCGTTAATACAAGCTGAAATCCATTCTTTTCCCATATGCGCCGTGAACGGATATTGTAATCCTCACAAAAGCAATGCAAAACATCTGTATGCTCACATTCAAACGCATACTTCACCAGCATGCCGATAAAAAGCGTTCCTATACCTTTGCCCCAATAGGATTTTTCGCCGATAGACATATCGATTCTTCTTACGTCGGTATCGGGCGCATACATTTTTTTGACCTCGGGCAGATTCATCTTCTGAAGCCAGCAGGTGCCGATTTTTTCGCCGTTCACCTCGATCAAAAAGCAAGGATTATCCTGCGATATTCCCCCGTAAATCTGATGAACCACCTCGGGCGGGTAGCTCTCAACATCTTCGCCCTCTGTCCAATAAAGCACCTCGGGGTCGGAGTTCCACTTGTACAAATACGGCAGGTGTTCGTCCGAAAGAGGACGCAATGCGATTTTATACCGCTCGTTACCGCCGTATAATGTTGTTTCATGCGTCTTTATTATGCCCATATATCTACCTCAACTCAAATACTTCTTAAAGTTGAGCTGCTCCTTGTTTCCCTCAAATCCAATTCCGCGGTAAAAAGCGTGTGCGCCCTCGCGGGTCTTGCCCGAATTTAGCCGTATAGCCTCCGCGCCTGTTTCCGCCGCCCATTTCTCCACGGCGTTCATTAAGGCTTTGCCAACGCCCCTGCGGCGATGATCGGAGCTTACCGCGATACCCATAATATTCTTCATAGACGGCGCGTATAAAACATCATAATCGCACGCATGGATATATCCGACGACCCGCCCGCCGCATACCGCGACGAATATCCTGTCCGACGCGCTTTCAAGCAGCCGCGCGAGCTTTTCCCGCGTTTTCTCCGGCGGGTAGGGATAGCCAAGCTCCTCCGCGCTCAGTCTGCATATATCGTCGCTGTCGTCAATGCCAGCAATGCGTATCTCAATTTCCTCGGTCATTGTACGCTCCTTTTCGGCGGGATTATCTCCCTTGTCCAGCTTTCAAGCTCATTTTCGATCTCGGGGGAGCAAAGTGCTCCGCCGCTGAAAAGCCACGCCCTGTCGCGCTCGGAAAGCTCGTCAAGGGACTTCCATGCCGCTCCCGCGAGTATCTGGTGCTCCTCGTCAAACTCGGGGTCGCTGCCAAGAACGGGCTCTTGATCTCCCACATCCATAAGATAAGTATAACGCGTACCATGATCTCCCGAAAGCACAAGATAACCTGCCAAGCGGATCACCCTGCCGCTTATGCCGCATTCCTCCTTCAGCTCGCGAACTGCCGCCTGCTCGGGAGTTTCTCCGTCCTCGATACCGCCGCCCGGCAATATCCAGTATTCCTCGCCGTCCTGCCTGTGCTTCACCATCAGCACCTTGACGCCGCGAACCACAAGCGCCTGTGCCATGCCCTTGTATTGTTCCATATATCCTCCTATATATTATCATTAAGCAGTCGTCAATTATATCACGATCCTCGGATTTTTAGCAATATTATCGGATTTTCAAATTCCGCCGGTTACCCAAGCAATGAAAGCACAGTGTTTGCGATATTGTCAAAGCCCGCCCTTGTGCCGAGATCTTCCGCGGCGATCTCCCTGCCGTAGATCAGCAGCGGGATATATTCGCGGGTGTGATCCGTGCCGCTGTGGCAGGGGTCGCAGCCGTGATCGGCGGTTATTATAAGAACATCATCGGGGCGCATTTTCTCCAAAAATCCCCCCAGCCACACATCAAACTCGTTGAGCGCGTTGGCGTAGCCCGCGGGATCGCGGCGGTGTCCGTACTGCATATCGAAATCCACAAGATTAGTGAAGCACAGCCCGTTCCACTCCTGCCGCTGATAATTTGAGGTTATCTTCATATCCGCGTTGTTCCCTATCTGCCTGTCGCAGAGCGTGATACCCTTTCCCGCGAATATATCGTAAATTTTTCCGATACCGATGACATCTTTGCCGTTAGCCTTAAGTATATCGAGCATTGTATCCTTTGGCGGGGTGAGGGAGTAATCGTGGCGGCGCGGCGTTCTTGTGTAAGGGTATTCCCCCTCAAACGGACGGGCAATAACGCGCCCTACCGCGTAATCGCCGACAAGTATGTCGCGCGCGGTCTGACAGTACTCATAGAGCTTTTTCACCGGAACAACGTCCTCGTGAGCCGCGATCTGAAAAACGCTGTCCGCCGACGTGTAAACTATCAGCGCACCCGTTTGAACATGCTCCTTGCCGTAATCGGCGATGACCTTTGTTCCCGAATAGGGCTTGTTGCAGAGCACCCTGCGCCCCGTCGCTTTCTCGAATTTTGTGATAATTTCCTCGGGGAATCCGTCTGGAAAGGTAGGAAAAGGCTTTTCGGATACCAGCCCCGCTATCTCCCAGTGACCCGTAGTGGTGTCCTTGCCCTTGGATAGCTCCGACAGTCTGCCGTAAGCCCCGCGGGGCGCGGGGCACTTCTCCCCTACATTGACCCCGTCGATATTGAACAGCCCCAGCTCCCGCATATTCGGAACGTTCAGCAGACCCGTTTCAAAGCAGGAGCGCAGCGTATTGCTCCCCGCGTCGCCGAAATCCGCAGCATCGGGCATTTCGCCTATCCCGAAGCTGTCAAGAACCGTCAGAAATACTCTTTTTGCCATAATATCCCCCTGTTTTTTCTTCCGAAGTGTCTTTAAAGGGCGGTGCATACTCCCCGATCAGCTCCGAAACGTCCTTCATAGCCAGATCTACTATTTCATCAACGGTCGGCTCGCGGTTCAGACCGGAAAATTCCTTGATAAGTTCCGGATAATAGATCAGATCGCTGCCGCCGGGGTGTTTTATGCTTTTCTTGAATTTATTGACCAGGTCGCAATGCTCTTGCTCCGACAGCAGCCTTCCCGTCTTTTTGTCATGAACTGTCATAATGGATTCCACCAACTCGACCAGTTCTTCTCTTGAAAGCTCCGACATGATAGTTCCTCCCGATTTAATTCATCAGCAGCCTTGCCGCGCTTGTTCCGATACGGTCGCAGCCCTCCGAAAGGAAAAGTTCCATATCCTCGCGCGTGCGTATGCCGCCCGCCGCCTTTATTTTGACGTTCCCGCCGATATGCTCCTTAAAAAGCCGTATGTCCTCAATATCCGCGCCCGCGCTGCCAAAGCCCGTAGAGGTCTTGATGTAGTCCGCGCTGGCAGAGGTAACGCAACCGCAGAGCGCGATCTTTTCCTCGCGCGTGAGATAGCAGGTCTCTATTATCACCTTGAGTATCTTATCGCCGCAGGCAGCCTTTACATCGGCGATCTCACGCTGCACCTCGGGGAACTTCCCGTCCTTTACCCAGCCGAGGTTTATCACCATATCTATCTCGTCCGCGCCGTTCTGTACCGCGTCGCGCGCTTCAAAGCACTTGACCGCCGTCGTGGAATACCCCAGAGGAAACCCGATCACCGTGCAGATGTTGAGCTCGGGGAATTTCCCGCGGGCATAAGCCACAAAGCCGGCGGGAATACACACGCTCGCCGTGCGGTATCGCATGGCCTCCTCGCACAGCCGCGCTATCTGCTCCTCGGTCGCGTCCGCTTTGAGCAGGGTATGGTCTATATGGGATAAAATTTCCCGATCGGTCATAAAAATCGCCCCTTTACCGCTTTTAATAAATTTTAAAATATATCAGTCCCGCAACGCCGCCGCAGGTTATTTTCAGATCAAACGTTCCGTCAAGCGGCTCCGCGTCGGCTGTGAGCTTTACAAACTCCGTGTAGCTGCCCGTAGCGGGAACGTCGAACGCCGCGACGGGCGCTCCCGTATCCCCGCGCGATATCGTCAGCTTGGTGGCCGAGCCCGGGTTGGATATCTCTATCTCCGCTTTTCTGCCGCCGTTCAGCCGACAGTTCTCATACCTTATAAAGCTCTGCCAGTCCTTTATCAGAGCATAACTGCGCTGCTGTCTGTCGGCTTCAAAGGTGACTCCCACATAATCAAATGCAGCCGCCGCGGGTATTTCTTTAGAGCAGTCAAGCCCCTCGTATTCCGCCGCGTTGACCCTGATCTCAGCGGTCTGCCGTATATCACCGCTGGAGGCTCCCGCCTGAAGCTCGTAAGACCCGCTGAACAGCATCGCGGAATTTGTGTTGATATCCCACATCGACAGCTCGTTTATGTCAAACGTGAGAGTAACGCTCATGCGCTCCCCGCGCGGGATAAACACTCTTTTGAACGCGCACAGCCGCTTTTGGGGAACTCCCCCCGAGAACCGCGGAGCAGCCGCGTAAAGCTGCACGACCTCCGAGGAATCGCGCATTCCCACATTCTCCACTTCCAGCGTCGCCTCTACCGTATCGCCCGCAGCGAAGGAGCTCTTGTTCACCTTTAACGCGCCGTATCTGAAAATTGTGTAGCTAAGTCCGTGACCGAATGGGAACAGCGGCTCGCCGTCGTAGTACAAATATGTACTGCGGGTGCGGATTATATTATAGTCCTTTATGCCGCAAAGCTCTCTTTCGCTGCTGTACCAGGTCATGGGACAGCGGCCCGCGGGGGAAATATCACCGAACAGTGTTTTCGAAACCGCGGAGCCAAGCGCGGGTCCCGCGTGAGTGATATGCAGCACCGCCGTCAGACGCTCGTCGTGCATAAGGCTCACATCGTCCGCGCGCCGCCCGTCGTCCAGCGCGTAGGGATACCCCGACACCAGGAACAGCGCCGTATTCTCATTAAAGGTGAGCGCCGTGTCAAGTATCTCTATCTGCTTTTCGGGCAGCCGCAGGTGTTTTCTGTCGTAGCATTCGCGGGCGTTTATCATCGGATCGTTACCGCAGAAGACCACCGTCTGGTGAGCGTCGGTCACCACTCGTCTTACCCTCTCCGCACCCGAAGAGAATATCTCCATATTCAGTACCGAGCTTTTTTTCGGCTTGAGCTCCGCCGTGACCGCGAGCTCCCCCTTTTCCGTAACATACAGGAATCTGTCCTGCCAGTTCCGCAGGATATGCTCCCGCCCATTTCTTTCAAGCGTGAATTTCTCCTTGACGAACCACCCGTAAGGCTCGTCGGAAACGCACTTCATCACTCCCGCGTCGCACATGAACTTTCCGTTCACCTTAGAGCGCAGCGAGACCGCGCCGTCGCCCCACTCATACAGCTCCAGCAGGCAGTTTTCATTGATCAGCGCGCTGTCCGCCCGCAGCGTTCCCTCCTCGTCCACCGAGAAATAGAAGCCGTTCGCGGCGTTCCGCAGCGCGATTATATCGTTCCCCGAATCGTACACGACGTTTTCCCGCCCTATCGCGGCGGTTATCGCGTCAAGTATCGTGGAGCTTCTGTCGGACGTTCCCGTGTACCAGTCGCGGAAATTCATATCCGCGTGAACGCCCACAACCGCCAGCTTCTCCTTTTTTGAAAAAGGCAGTATCCCATGGCTGTTGCGCAGCAGTATCACAGATTCCTCCGCCGCTCTTTCGGTAACGGCGTAGTGCTCCGCGCAGCATACAAGCTCCTCGGGGTAATCGAAAACGCCCTCGTCATTGTCTATCTCGCCAAGCATAAATCTCGCCTTTAATACCCCGAAAAGCACCCTGTCGATATCCTCCTCGGATATAAGCCCGCGCTCCAGAGCTTCTCTTGCCGAAGCGGAAACTATCTCCGCGTCGTCCGTCATTATCTCCGCGCCATGACTTTTGTATATCCTCGCGAGAGCCTCC
>CAZKJC010000119.1:0-8287 GCA_964552995.1 uncultured Ruminococcus sp. | reverse complement strand
TTTGCAGCGGTGCGGAAAATTCAAATTTAAATAAGGAGGATAAGATAATGTCAGTTTATCGTATTTATGTGGAGAAAAAGCCGCGGTTCGCGGTGGACGGCGCGGCGGTGCTGTCCGACCTTACGGTGGCGCTGGGAATGAAGTCGGTGGAGAGCGTAAGGGTGATAAACCGTTACGACGTTGAGGGGCTGTCGAGGGAAAATTTCGAGCAGGCTGTGCCGACGGTGTTCTCCGAGCCGCCAGTGGACGAGGTGTTCTATGAGCTTCCCGAGCTCGGCGCGGGCGAGAGAATGTTCGCGGTGGAGTTCCTGCCGGGGCAGTTCGACCAGAGGGCTGATTCCGCGGCGCAGTGCATACAGATGCTGTGCAGGGGCGACAGACCCGTTGTGAAGTACGCGAAAATATACATACTCGGCGGCAATATAACCGACGATGAGTTCGAGAGGATAAAGCATTATCTTATCAACGCCGTGGAGTCTCGCGAGTGCGGATTTGAGGAATATGACACCCTGGCGGTCAAGTATAATATCCCCACAAGCGTTGAGACCCTTGACGGATTTATTGACAAGACGGACAGCGAGCTTGCGGATTTCGTGGTGAAATACGGGCTGGCGATGGACAACGATGATATAAAGTTCTGCCAGGAGTATTTCAGAAGCGAAAAGCGCGATCCCACCATCACCGAGATACGCATGATAGATACCTACTGGAGCGATCACTGCCGTCACACCACGTTCGGTACTATTATAGATAACGCGGACATAAAGCCCGCCTATATCGCAAAGACCTACGCGGAATACCGCGCGCACCGCGACGAGCTTGGGCGCGGAAACAAGCCGGTTTGCCTTATGGATATCGCAACGCTGGCGGCGAAAAAGCTGAAAAAGGACGGTCTGCTGCCCGACCTGGACGAGAGCGAGGAGATCAACGCCTGCTCCGTAAAGATAACGGTAGACGTTGACGGCAGGGACGAAGAGTGGCTGCTGATGTTCAAGAACGAGACGCACAACCACCCCACCGAGATAGAGCCCTTCGGCGGCGCGGCTACCTGCCTGGGCGGAGCTATCCGCGACCCGCTTTCGGGGCGCAGCTATGTGTACCAGGCGATGAGAGTTACGGGCGCTTCTGACCCGCTGCTGCCCGTTGAAAAGACGATAAAGGGCAAGCTGCCGCCGAGAAAGATCACCACCACCGCGGCGGCGGGGTATTCCTCCTACGGCAACCAGATAGGGCTTGCGACAGGGCATGTTTCCGAGATATATCACCCCGGGTATATGGCTAAGCGCATGGAGATAGGCGCGGTAGTGGGAGCGGCTCCCATAGAGAACGTCCGCAGGGAAAGACCCGCTCCCGGGGATATAATCATACTGCTCGGCGGGCGCACGGGGCGCGACGGCTGCGGCGGAGCTACTGGCTCGTCCAAGGCGCACAGCGTGAAATCTCTCGACAGCTGCGGCGCAGAGGTTCAAAAGGGTAACGCTCCCGAGGAGAGAAAGCTGCAGAGACTATTCAGAAACCCCGAGGCTACCCGTCTTATCAAGCGCTGCAACGACTTCGGCGCGGGCGGAGTTTCGGTGGCTATCGGAGAGCTCGCGGACGGTCTGGAGATCGACCTTAACGCCGTACCCAAGAAGTACGACGGTCTGGACGGCACGGAGCTTGCCATCTCCGAATCGCAGGAAAGAATGGCGGTAGTGGTAGCTCCCGCCGATGTTGAGAAGTTCCGCGCGCTTGCTTCGCAGGAGAATCTCGAATCCACCGTTGTGGCGGTAGTCAAGGAAGAACCCCGTCTGCGCATGAGCTGGAACGGCAAGACCATAGTTGACATCAGCCGCGAGTTCCTCAATTCCAACGGCGCTGAGAAGCACACCGACGTTTCCGTTCCCGAGGTAAAGGTAAGCTACTCAACCGGCAGGAAGAACACCGCCGCGGACTGGGAGAGCCTTGTGACCGACCTCAACGTTTGCTCGCAGAGAGGACTGGTGCAGCGCTTTGACTCCACTATAGGCGGCGGCACGGTGCTTATGCCGTTCTCGGGAAGAACGCAGCAGACCCCCGTGCAGGCTATGGCGGCGAAAATTCCCGTCCTGGGCGGGAATACCACCACAGCTTCTGTCATGGCATGGGGCTTCAATCCCGCCGTTTCGGAGCAGTCGCCCTATCACGGAGCGGTCTGCGCTGTGGTAGAAAGTATCGCCAAGGTAGTAGCGGCGGGCGGCGAGAGCGAAAAGTGCCGCCTGACGTTCCAGGAATATTTTGAAAGAACCCAGGGCAAGCCCGAGCGCTGGGGCAAGCCGTTCGCGGCGCTTCTCGGAGCTTACCGCGCGCAGCTTGAGATGGGCTGCGGGGCTATCGGCGGCAAGGACAGCATGAGCGGCACGTTTGAGGATATAGACGTTCCCCCCACGCTGGTATCCTTTGCGATATGCACGGCAAAGACCGACAATATCATCTCCGCGGAGTTCAAGTGTCCTTACAGCAAGATAGGCTATATCGCGCCGAAGTATGACGAAAACGGTCTGCCCGATTTTGACAGCGTAAAGTCCGTATTTAAAACGGTGGAGAAGCTCATTAAGGACAAAAAGGCTATTTCCGTGTGGTCGGCAGCGAACGGCGGCGTGGCGGAGGGCGTGTTCAAGATGTCCCTCGGAAATCACGTCGGCGCGAAGCTGGAGGCTCTGACCGACGAGGAGCTTTTCACTCCCGTTTACGGAGCTTTTGTAATGGAGCTTGAGGAGGAAGCCGAGGGAGTGCGCATCATCGGCGAGACCGTTCCCGAGTATGAGATAACCTGCGGCGGAGTGAAGCTGGATATAGCGCAGCTTGAAAGCAAGTGGGACAACGTGCTCGAGCCTATCTTCAGGCAGAAGCTGCCCGCGCAGCCCGCTCCCGAAAAGGTAAGCTACACGGGCGGCTGCGAGCTGCTTGAAAACCGCACCTCTCCCAAGATCGCCAAGCCGAGAGTGCTTATCCCCGTATTCCCCGGCACAAACTGCGAGTACGACATGGCGCAGGCGTTTGAGCGTTACGGCGGCGAGAGCGATATCTTCGTTATACGCAATCTTTCCGCGGCTGACGTGGAGGAAAGCGTCGCGGAGTTCGCGAAGCGCATAGCAAATTCGCAGATGATAGCGATACCGGGCGGCTTCAGCGGCGGCGACGAGCCGGAGGGCTCCGCGAAGTTCATCAACGCGTTCTTCCGCAACCCCAGGGTCACCGAGGCGGTGGAAGAAATGCTCTACAAGCGCGACGGTCTGATGATCGGTATATGCAACGGATTCCAGGCGCTGATAAAGCTGGGTCTGCTGCCCTTCGGGCATATCCTGCCGCTCACTCCCGAGAGCCCGACCCTTACCTATAACTCCATAGGCAGACACCAGTCGCAGCTTGTTTATACCAGAATTTGCACCAACAAGTCCCCGTGGCTCATGCACTGCAAGCCCGACGATATCCACGCTATACCGATATCCCACGGCGAGGGACGCTTTGTCGCTCCCGACGAGGTGATAAGAAAGCTCATCGAAAACGGGCAGGTGGCTACCCAGTATGTTGACCTTAAGGGTAACCCCACCATGGACGCGGCGTTCAACCCCAACAATTCCATGTACGCTATCGAGGGCATAATCTCACCCGACGGGCGCGTGCTCGGAAAGATGGGTCACACCGAGCGCCTTACCGACAGCGTTGCAAAGAACGTCGACGGAAATAAGGAGCAGCTCCTGTTCAAGGGCGGCGTGGAGTATTTCAATTGATAGTTGACAGTTTCGGAGCGCCGCTTCGCGGCGGGATCAAAATGCCGCGGGTGGCGCTTCGGCGTATGGAGAATATTATGAATACACATCGATATAAGCAGAGATCAAAGCGCATTGTAATTATTGGTATTATCATTTTACTGATCTGTGTCGTTATTTTTGCAGTTATTTTTTTAGTAGTAAATCCGCTTGTCTTGAAATATAAGTATCATAATTTCTCGGTGCTGATCGGCTATCACCCCTGGGCGACAATAACGGTCAACGGCAAGGATTACGGGCTTGAATATTCCCACAAACACCACAGGCTATCCGATATTCCCTCGGGATTTTCCGAGATATCCCGCGATGATTACGAGATAGTGTCGAAGTATTTTGCGAAACGCGACGCGGTTTTTGCAAGTGAGGATAACCCCGAGGTGATATTTGTACGTTCACTCAGCTTTAATAACCCCACCTATTCTTTGTCGGGGGGATACTATTATTGCCTTGTGAATTTTGACGTCCGGTATGCCCATCTTGTCTACAAAAATCACGACTGGTGCTACAACTATCTCACCTGCTTTCAGGGCGCGGAGGATATCCCGAATGACTTAAAAGCGCTGCCCTCGGACAAATTCACCATAGACGATGATTTTTTGAGGGAATGCCCCGCCTTTACCAGCAGAAAAACGGGCATGGTCTATTTTGAAGTTATGGAGGATATGCTGTATATCCCCTTTGAGCGTATCGAGGCAATGCCGGGCGGCGCGTGGTATCTTCTGAAGAGTGAAGAATAAAACAAAAAATCGGCGGAGCACCCGCCGATTTTCTTTATAGCCTTTCAGCCGCCGCCCGCATTTCCCGCGCGGCGGCTTCAATATCATTCTGCGCCACGACAGCCGAAACCACCGCCGCGCCGTTTATCCCCAGCCCGTAAAGCTGTGAGATATTATTTTTGTTTATCCCGCCGATAGCCACAAAGGGAATGTTGACGGCGGCACGTATCTGCCTTATGAGCTCGGGAGTTACGGGGCGGGTATCGGACTTGGTGGAGGTGGCGAAAACCGCTCCCACTCCCAGATAGTCCGCGCCGTCAAGCTCCGCCCGCCTTGCCTCTTCGGGGAGAGCGGCGGAAACTCCTATTATTTTATCCCTGCCCAGAATTTTCCGCGCCGCAAAGCAGGGCATATCCTTTTGCCCAAGGTGAACTCCGTCCGCGTCCGCCGCAAGACAGATGTCTATTCTGTCATTGATGATAAGCGGAACGCCTAGGACGGCGGTGATCTTTTTTACTCTGAGCGCCAGCTCGTAAAATTCCCGCGAGGTACAGTTTTTTTCGCGGAGCTGCACCACGCTCGCTCCGCCCGCGATGGCGCGCTCCACGGATTCCTCGACGGTAGGGCAGGACATAAGCTCCCTGTCCGTCACGAGGTATAAAGTATAGTCGATATCGCGCATTTTATTCTCTCCTGATATGCGCGGCAAGCTCCTCCGCGCTCATTCCCGCCTTGTCGAACA
Organism: uncultured Ruminococcus sp.; assembly: GCA_964552995.1. Lineage (GTDB taxonomy): Bacteria > Bacillota > Clostridia > Oscillospirales > Ruminococcaceae > CAG-115. The sequence goes on along the minus strand of CAZKJC010000119.1, from coordinate 3,038 downwards.
GCCCCGCGCGGAAGCTGCCCATATAGCGGCATTCGGGCGAATATTCCGAAAGCTCCCCGCATATTCCCATAAAAGCCGTGCCGTAGACCGCCGCCGAAAAGGGATCGCTCACCGCCGCGAATGCCGCGATAAGCGCGGAGGTCATACAGCCCGCTCCGGTCACTCGTTTAAGCGCCGCGCAGCCGTTCAGCAGCCTTGTGGCTTCATTGCCGTCCGTTATGATATCCTCCTCGCCCGTCACACAGCATACGCAGTCGTACCTTTGGGCGACCTCCGCCGCGGCGGTCAGGTCAAGTCCCTTTTCGCGCTCGTCCGCGCTGTCAACTCCGCGCGACTCTACCGGAATACCGCCCATAAACAATATCTCGGAGATATTCCCGCGCAGGATCGTAATATTTACCTCGCTGACTATCTTAAGCGCCGCGGCACGGCGAAATTCCGACAGGTGTACCCCCACGGGGTCGAGCACTACGGGAATGCCCCTTTGATCAGCCGCCGCTCCCGCCTTGAGCATTGCCTCGATATGCCGCTCGGAAAGCGTTCCCATATTCATAACAAGAGCGTCCGCCCGCGCTGATATCTCGGCGACCTCGGCGGGGTCGTCCGCCATTATCGGGGAGGCTCCCGCCGCAAGCAGCATATTTGCCGTGTCGCCCGCGGTAACGTAGTTGGTTATGCAGTGCACCAATGGGCGCTTTTCTCTGAGCGCCTTTATCGCGGCGCTGAGATCCTCGTTCGGTCTGTCCAATCATTTCACCTCGTTATCCCGTATGCACCTTATCTTCCCCGAAGAAAGAATCCAGCGCTTTCACCCGCTTCATTGCCGTTACCAGCACCGCGGCTATGACCGTTCCCACAACGCTTGACGCGAAGAACGGGAACACGAACCCGAACAGCGTCGCCGCGGTATTATTCATAATAAGGTAAGCAATGGGGAACGACAGCATACCTCCTATGACGGAAGTCCCGAAAAGCTCCCCTATGTACGCAAACGGCAGCCTTATCGCGAGTGATTTTTTCTTGAATACCCAATGGAACATAACTCCCGACAGAAAAGCTCCCACCATAGACCCCGGGAACGCCATCAGCGTGCCAAGCCCGAAGATATTGCGGATAAGGCTTGCGCAGAACGCGCTCCCCAGCGCCCACCAGGGACCCAGATACACGCCCGCGATGATGTTCACAAGATGTTGGACAGGGCTGCATTTCGCCCCCAGAAACGGGAACGAGAACAGCGACCCCACGACCGCCAGCGCCGTAAGAAACGCCGCCATGCACAGCTTTTTGATGTTTGTTTTCATAATGATACCTCTTTCCGCGCGGATATTTTCAGCACCGCGCAATGCGTTACGGACAGGGCTTCCCCGTCCGTCGGTCGATACTCAGAAGTATCCTCTCACCGCGAAACACGCGTTCCCTCGCTGAAAATATCCTCGGAACGGCGCTCCCCGCCCGAGGTGTATCGGAGAAAAACTCCGTTGTTACCTTGATCGGCTCATTCAGTCATAGCGAATATCCCTCGTCCTCCACCAGCTTCATGCAGTACGGCGAAACATATTCCTTGTGTTTATATTCGACCCGCTGACCGTAATTTTCCTCCCTTATGCTGATATAGCTGCCTGTAAGCTCGGTATACGGCGCAAGCTTGCGCACATATCTTGCCAGCGAGTTATATACCTTTACTATACAGTCGGGTCTGTAAATAAACCTGCCGCCGCTGTCATAATACCCCGTTGTGAGATACAGCCGCGCGCGCAGAATTTCCTTGCTGTCGGCAATTATGCGGGAATAATCCGCTTCGATAACGGAATTTTCACATTCGTTGAAGTTATGGTCCAGCCGATAGCCGCAGTCGTATTTCTTTATCGAGATATCGCCCGCTTCGGGAAGATGAAAGAAATAGCAGACGCTGTTCTTATCGGCGACTATCCCTATATCGCGGCTCTCGGTCACTTTGCAGTCATTTTTGTCAAGGTCTTCCCTGACGATAGTGCAGCCCAGCTCCAGCGCCCTTTGCGCCACAAGCAGAAAGCCGTCGAACTCAAGCCAATAATTTATCTGCTTACCCATAAATAATATACCTCAGCAGCACTGCCACTCATACATCACATGATCGAAATCCCTGTTTTTCAAGTCCTCCTTTGATATCAGGAAAAAGCAGTTGCCCGCGTCTCCGAACATTATCCCGCACTCGTCCTCCACGTCAAGCTGAAGCAGCAGCACGTCCGCCTTTCCATCGTCGAAGTATGCCGGCGAGTCCTGCACGAAAAGCGGATATCCGCCTACAAGGCAGCCGTCGGAGTCGCACAGATCATAAAGAGCGTCCCATTCTTTCTCCGGGACCTTGCCCTTGAATTGGTCGTCGAACTTCTTACACCCATTACAAATAAACCTGGTCATGGGCTTGAATTTCATTTTCCCCTCGTCGTTAAACGGCGTATATCCCATATAGTTGTTCTCAAAGGGATTTTCCTTTATCAAAGCGTCCGCGTCCTTTTTGTATTCGGGAATATAGATCACCTTGCAGCCGGAGTCCAGCCCGAAATAATCGTCGTCCCCTATGTAAAACTGGAGCAGTCCGTGCTCGGGGAAATCCTCCAGCGGCGGCATATCGTCGAGATTTATCTGCGCGAGGAACATCATGGGTCTGCCTTCCTCGTCGCGCGGGCAGTCCTCTTCCTTTTCAAGATAGGGGCAGCCGCCGCACTTGCTCTCCCACGGAAGAGTTGAGCAGCACTTGAATGTGATCTCGTTGACGGGTCTCTCGGTGCTCCTGAGGTATTCCTCATACTTTTTCAGCTTTTCGGGTATCTTCTTCATATTTATTATCCTCCTTTAGGCAACACCGCATAATTATTGTCGTTCGATTGAGCCGGAAGTTTTCGCTTAAATGCGCTTCGCTTCCGCGAAAACTCGATTTTTCGTCAGATTGTACAAGTTCGACGCCGGCGGGCTGACGCCCGCCAAGGAGAACTTGTGCAATATGACGGAAAATATGCAAGCAAGCGGACGGCAAAGGCGTTAGCCGTTAATTGTGC
>CAZKJC010000118.1:0-8395 GCA_964552995.1 uncultured Ruminococcus sp. | reverse complement strand
TAATAGAGCGGATAAACATAAAAAATTCAACTTTAACAAATTAAAAGGAGTTCCACATTGCAAATCTAACAAAACAAACTGCTTCGCTAGATTATCATTTATATCCAAAAATCACCAATTTTGTAAGCAAATTTTCCCTGTAAACCGTATATATGGTATACGCTCAACAAAAAAATCACAAAAAATTCTAAAAATTTTACAAATTCTATTGCCAAAACCGAAATAATGTGTTATACTGTAATTGTATATATGTGCGGCATATCCAAAATGCATTACAGACCGCGCAGTATGCGGTCATGACCGACGGGCGCTGTCCGGCGTAATTGACCAGACGGGAAAAATATATTCGGATTTTTGAAAGGAAGTTTACTTATGACATTCGGTAAAAGAATTCTTACCGCGCTGACGGCAGCGGCATTATCCGTTTCATCCGTTCCGGCAGTGCTGAACGCTCCGGCTTTTGCGGCAATAACGTATACGGAATACGACGACCTGGATATCGTACCTTATTATATGTTTGAAACGAACAGCAGCACGGAGGCTCAGGATAAGCTGGAGAGAGCTTTCCGCACAGCTACCAGGAAAGATGTGGGAAGCATTACTTTCGGCGATCTCCAGAAAGTCACATCTCTTAACCTCAGCAATATGGAGCTGGAGGGAGTTCCCGAGGCGATAGAGTACATGACAAGGCTGCGCACGCTGAACCTGTCGAATAATCTGCTGCGTACCTCCGATCTCAACAAGGTCGATCTGAGCGGCTGCATCGCGTTGTCAAGCGTAGACCTCAGCAAGAATTTCCTTACCAGCGTTCCCTCGTTGATAGTATCGCTGGATATTCCCACCAAAAACATCAGCGGAAACCTTATCAATACAACGGGACAGCGCTCTATAACCGCCTCTCCGTCGGTCTACTACTATATGGCGGGCGAAACGCTGAACGAGAACTCCCTTAAAAACAAGATACTGGCTTCCGTAAAGCTGTCGGACGGCACGGCGCTGCCTACGTTCTTCTACGACCCCGAGTACCCCACCTACAACGCGCTCGATCCCGACGATAAGGATCATCTTGAGGATTACGACCTGTTTATCGACGATTGGGATCTGTCCAAATTTGTTGACAGCACTACCCACATCGTTAAAGACGTTACGGCGCCCTCAAGCGTTGACGTTACGGTATCGCTGTTCTCTACGGGAACCAACGCCAACTGCACCGCGACCGTAAAGATATACTTCCTTGACGGCACAAGCGCTTCAAGCACCAAGGTGCGCCTGCAAACGCTTATTTCCGAGTGCGAGGGCTACAAAAAGGAAAACTACACCGATACTACCTGGAACAACTTCAATGTTGCGCTGACAACAGCCAAGACGATCTATTCCTACGCGAACGCGGACGCGGATATGCTCAGAAACGCGTATGACGGACTGGCGAAGGCTCAGAAGGAGCTTGTCGGCGGCGTTGACACCTCAACTAAGAAGGTGCTCAATGATCTTGTAACGGCTTCGAAGAACTTCAAAGAAGAGAACTACTCCGTGGCAAGCTGGGCTAAATTCGCCGCGGCGGTAGCGGAGCTCCAGGATACCGCGGCGGACAAGGACGCCTCCGTGACCCGCGCCAATGCCGCGATAAAGGCTTATCAGGACGCTATCGCGGGGCTCAGCACGACCTCGCTTATCGTTCCCTCTACTATCCCCAAGAGCGAGTTTGACGCTATCTACGGCGAGAATAAAATACTCGCGCGCACCGGCACTACCCGCGATGGCTATAAGTACAACTGGGAATTCAACGGCAAAGACCTGACAACTCCCAAGGACTTCAATCCCGAGGTCAAGTATCAGTCGGCAAATGAGGAGAAAATTCGTCTTGAAGTGGGCAGCGCAAGCGACTACCAGATATTCTCCTTTGCGGAGACCGGCGCGTTCCCCGGCATGGCTAAGATCACGCTGGACGTTTCCGAGAAATATCAGAACGGTACATACCGTCTTTACAAATGGACCAGCGGCAAATCCGAGCTTCTCAACGACGTTACGGTCGTGAACGGTCTTGTTGAGATCAAGCTGAACGAGGGCGGAGATTACTTTATCAGCTCCGTGCTCCAGAATTTCGAGCTTATATCCAATAATTTCGATATAGATCACAGCAAGCTCACCATCGCGGGCGCTTTCAAGAAGAAGTTCACCGTAAGAGAGTTCAGAAACTCCATTCAGAACGGAGAGGCAGTAACGGTGCTGAACGCCGATGGCACAGTCGCGGACAGCGGAAAGTACATCGCCACGGGAATGACCGCGAGAGCCGCTAACAGCGACGTATCCTACACGATAGTCGTACCGGGCGATCTTGACGGCGACGGAAATACCACCTCGCTTGACGCGGTTTATATTCTCCGCGCGATCACGGGCGACCTGACACTGGACACCTACTCGGAGAAGCTGGCGGGCGACGTTGACAGCGACGGATATGTTACCGCGCTGGACGCTGTACGCATTCTGAGATACAACATCGGAATGGACGACGAATAAAACGGACTGCCCTTCTCCAAGACATAGGAGAAGGGCATTTCAGACGGTAAAGTCGAATTATGGGGCTTTTCGCCCGAACGGCATATTCTCCGTCAGAACCGGCACAATATTGTAAACCAATATGGAGGGCAAATGAATAAAACCATCAGTGAAAACCGCCAGGCGCGGCATGAATATTTCATTGTCGAAAGCTATGAAGCGGGGATCGAGCTTTTCGGGACCGAGGTCAAATCGATACGCCAGGGCGGCGTAAACCTTAAGGATTCCTGGATATCAATAGACAACGGCGAGGCTTTTATAAGAAATATGCATATCGCGCCCTATGAAAAGGGAAATATTTTTAACCGCGATCCCTATCGCGTCCGCCGCCTGCTGCTGCACAAAAAGGAAATTCTGAAGCTGTTCGGGCAGGTCAAGCAGGGGGGATTTACGTTGATCCCCATCTCGCTTTACTTCAAGGACAACCGCGTTAAAGTGCAGGTCGGGCTGTGCAAGGGCAAAAAGCTCCACGACAAGCGCGACGATATGGCAAAGCGCGACGCGGGCAGAGAGATCGAAAGGGTCATGAAGGAAAGGAACAGGTGATCGTTCCGTAAAAACTCTCGCGGTCAGCTTGCATAAAAAATTGGCGATATCTATTGAATTTTTCCATAAAATATGCTAAAATAATTACAGAAGCCGCCCGGGCGGCAATATTTTACAGGAGGAAAGAAACATGGGTTTTTTAACAGGAAAAACGGTTATTATAACGGGCGCGGGACGCGCGGTCCTCAGTGACGGGCGCTGCGGCTCTATCGGCTACGGCATTGCCACCGCCTATGCCAAGGAGGGCGCTAATATCGTGATCACGGGTCGCAACGTGAAGACGCTGGAGGACGCTAAGGAGGAGCTGGAGCGCCTTTACGGGATCAAGGTGCTGACCGTTCAGGCGGACGTCAACGCGGGCGCGGATAATATGGCGGTCGTTCAGAACGTTGTTGACAAGACCATCGCGGAGTTCAGCAGCATTGACGTGCTGATAAACAACGCGCAGGCTTCCGCTTCGGGAGTTACTCTGGCGGATCACACCACCGAGCAGTTCGACCTGGCGATCTATTCGGGGCTTTACGCGGCGTTCTATTATATGAAGGCTTGCTATCCTCACCTTGCCAAGTCCAAGGGCTCGGTCATCAATTTCGCTTCGGGCGCGGGTCTGTTCGGAAACTTCGGTCAGTGCTCCTATGCTGCGGCGAAGGAGGGTATCAGAGGTCTTACCCGTGTTGCCGCTACGGAATGGGCAAAGGACGGTATCAATGTAAACGTGGTTTGCCCGCTTGCGTGGACGTCTCAGCTTGAGCAGTTCCAAAACGCTTATCCCGACGCGTTCAAGGCGAACGTTCACACCCCGCCCTGCGGTCACCTTGGCGACGCGGAGCTTGAAATAGGCAGGGTATGCGTTCAGCTCGCTTCCCCCGATTTCAAGTATATGACCGGAGAAACTCTCACGCTTGAGGGCGGTCTTGGTCAAAGACCTTAACGACGGTTCGCAATAACGCTTGAAGCGCGCTTTCGGCGCGAAAAAATGCGCAATACCGCACAACTTTAAAAGGCTGCGCGGTATTTGTGCAGTGTTGCCTTAAGGCTAAAATCTCGTTGATGAGGATCACGGTAAACTGAAATGACGGAAAATCTGAAAAAAGCCAAGGAGCTTTTGAAAAAAGGCGGCTGCACGGTCGTAATGTGCCGCGGCAGCGAGCTGTACACCGGCGATGAGCGCGGTGTGAAGCCTCTGGTCGGACTTGTTAAGGAAAATCGGGATATGACGGGGTATTCCGCGGCGGACAAAATAGTGGGCAGAGCCGCGGCGTTTCTGTACGTTCTGCTTGGGGTCGGAGAGGTATACGCGGAGGTAATGAGCGAGGGCGCGGAGAAGCTGCTTCGCGGTCACGGGATAACCCCATTCAGCGGCTGCCTTACCGAAAGGATAATAAACCGCGCGGGAACGGGGCTGTGTCCCATGGAAAACGCGGTCAAGGATATCCCCGACGATCAGCCGGACAGGGCGCTGACAGAGATCCTGCGCACCATTGCGGAGCTTTCAGAAGGGAAATAAAAACGGGGCGGCTTGGTGCCGCCCCCACAGACCGTATAAAAACCACTACACGGAAAAGATCGGTTCTGAATCGAAAATGTATAATGAAAAGTCGAGCAGAACCGGCAGGTCTTTGCCCTTACAAGGCATGGCTTTTCTCGATAAGGTCAGTTCTGTGCATAGTAATCCGTACAGACGCCCTATTTTGCATTTTCACAATCTGTGTATGCGTATGGGGTGCAAGCGCCTAACAAGTAGGACGCAAATCATTGATCGAAAATTGAGCATTTCAGGGTGCAAGTTTAAGAAGGGAGCATTATAATGGAAATAAGCGAGGAACAGCGCCAGCTTGCTAAAGAAGCCTTAAGCAGTTTTGGGATAACGGCAGAGACAACAGCAAGATAACCGTGGTTTGCCCCAAGTGCGGGAAATCACCAACGGTTACAATTACTCCCAGAGGCGAGAGAACAACGTGTCTTTGCGAATGTAAATACATCATCTCAAGCGAAATAAACTTTTGCCCGCCTGTTTAAGGCGACATCGCACAAAGACCGCGCTACGCGCTTTGTACGGTATTGCCTTAATAAAACAATTATGGGCTGATTTGACGGCATAAATCGAATTAACTTGATAAGTCCTTGCCCGGCAAAGCGCAAACGTTCTCGATATTTACAATTTCGGAGCGCGGCTTCGCCGCGATTTAAAAGCCGCCTTGGGGGCAGCTCCTGCCTGCGGCGGCAGCTATGCCGCGAAGCGGCTTTAAATCGCCGCCGCGGGCGGCGTACCTTAATTGTCAATTATCCACTATACATTATCAATTTTATAAGTTTTACTCATAATCGGACTTTTTATACAAACTGACGGGGCGGCTTAATGCCGCCCCAAATATTTATAAAATGCAGTTTTAGGGAATTTGTGCCGCTGTTTTTACGCATTGACCTGCTCCGAATCCTCCAGCGCGATATCCCTTGCGTGCTCCGCCTGGATATCCGCGTCATAGGAGAGCATCGGCTCAACGTCCTTGTGCTTTATGCGCCTGTCGACATAATTACTTGTTATCTTTACCACCAACGGCGACAGCGACAGCACTCCGATAAGGTTAGGTACCATCATAAGCGCGTTGAACGTGTCGGAAATATCCCACGCCAGACTGGAGGTCATGACAGCGCCCGAGATCATCATCAGCACGAAAAACACCTTGTAGCCCTTTGCGGCTTTGATCCCGAAAAGATACTCAAAGGATTTCGAGCCGTAATGCGACCAGCCTACCACCGTGGTGAACGCGAACAGCAATATAGCCAGCGAAACGAACACCTCGCCCGCAACGCCGAACACGTTTCCGAAAGAGTTGGCGACGAGAGTAGCGTCGTCGGTGCCCTCAGCCACAAGACCCGTGTTCAGGTCGATAGCTCCCGAGGACAGGACCACTACCGCGGTCATGGTGCAGACCACCATAGTGTCGGCGAATACCTCAAATATTCCCCACATACCCTGCTTTACGGGCTCTCTTACATTAGAAGCGGAATGTACCATAACCGACGAACCGAGACCCGCCTCGTTGGAGAACACGCCGCGCTTGCAGCCCTGCGTTATTACTTCCTTTATCGCTATACCGGTAACGCCGCCTACGACCGCCTTAACGCCGAACGCGAATTTGAAGATGGAAGCGAAGATCGCCCCGATACTGCCGATATGTACAAAGAAAACGATAATGCAGCCGAGAACATAAGCGCACGCCATAAACGGAATAACCTTTTCCGCAAACGCCGCGATCCTCTTAAGACCGCCGAGGATTATCAGACCGCCGAGTATCATCAGCACAACGCCGATAATGACAGATGTCCACTTTACCTCGTCAAAGGCATAGCCCAGGTCAACGTTTTTGAGCAAAGCGGAATCGAGGTTGATGACGATCTTGTTGATCTGTCCCATATTTCCGATACCGAAGGACGCCAGCACCGCGAAGATCGAGAACAGAACCGCGAGAAAACGTCCTATATATTTGCAGTGCTTATAACCGCCGAGTCCATCGCGGAGGTAGTACATCGCTCCGCCCGACCATTCGCCCTCCTTGTTCTTGCGGCGATAGTAGATACCGAGCACGTTCTCGGAGAAATTTGTCATCATTCCGAAAAACGCCGCTATCCACATCCAGAAAACCGCACCAGGACCGCCCACGCATATTGCGGAAGCCACGCCCGCGATGTTACCCGTACCGATAGTAGCGGCAAGAGCCGTACAAAGCGCCTGAAACTGCGATACCGAGCCGGATTCCTTGTTGCTGCGGGCTTTGCTGCCGCGCTTAAAGGTTGAGCCGATGGTCTTTGTCCACCATTCCTTTATGTGGACTACCTGGAAAAACTTAGTCAGAACCGTAAGCAGTATGCCCGTTCCGATAAGCAGAACCAGTCCGATCTTTACCCAGACGAAACTGTTTATAGCGTCGTTTATCTGGGTAACCCGTTCTAAAAAAGTCACGAAAATACCTCCCAATTTGAATACATTTATTATATTTTATCACATATCCGTTAGATTTTCAAGTGTGACAGAGTAAATATGTCAGCTTTGTCAAAATTTTATTGTTTTTTTGTAACGCTTGTACAAAACGAAAATGATTTTCGCGCAAAAAGTTTTGTCCCGTTTTCGTCCAAATATTGCATTTTATATTAAAATATGATATAATAAAATTGTTTATTTTAAGCGAGGGTGAGGTAAAGATGTGTGTTATCCGAAACAGAAAAAGAATAAAACTCATTATTCTTGCCGTTATAATATTTCTGATCGCATGCGCGCTCCTTTTACGGGTTTATAAAGCCATGATACCCACAGAGTATAGGGTATTCACAGAAAACCGCATAAACAGTCTTGAACAGGAATACAACATGGAATTGCGCGATGCGGAATTGAAAAGGTATTGGGTGTCCGCTATGGCGCAGGATATATATGATAGGTTCAGGTTCAGCGTAAAAAATCACAGTGAATTTATGGAAAATAGTTATTTCGGCAAGATCGTCTGTTCCGATGAAAGCGATGATAAAACCTATGCGGAATATAAATGCAAGCCGTATAACAGTAATGACGACCCGGAAAACAGGTTTACTTTTCTGATAAAATTTCAGAAAAACGGCGAAAAAATTGACGCCGAGTTGGTAAGCTACTATGAATAGATCAGAATTATGAAAAGGGTTTGCGGCAATGTCCGCAATGAGCAACGCCAAGCCCACGCAGGAAAATTTTTCGCGAGAGCCCGTGAAAGCGGAGTGAAGCGAAGCGGAACGGAGCTTTTATGGGCGGGTCGCGGAAAATTTTTTTAAATAAGGAGAAAAGTATGGCTTTTGTAGTTACTGCCGCGCAGATGAAAGCCGCCGAGCGCCGCTGCGACGCGGGCGGGATATCCTACGCGCAGATGATGGAAAACGCGGGGAGAGCCTGCGCGAAAGAAATATTACCCTTGACGGAGGGCGGAAAGAGGGTCGTTATACTCTGCGGCAGCGGCAACAACGGCGGCGACGGGCTGGTGATCTCCCGCATACTTCATGAAAACGGAATACTCGCGCTGGTGGTATTTGTTACCGGAGCGCCGAAAACCGACTGCGCAAAGCAGAATTACACTGCTCTTCAGCGCGGCGACAGGCTCCCTTTTGACGATGATTGTCTGAAATATATTTCCGAAGCGGATATCGCGGTGGATTGTATCTACGGGACAGGATTTCACGGCGCTCTGCCCGAGAACGCGGTCAAGGCTCTGAACGCCGCCGAAAGCTGCCCGATAAGAGTCGCGGTGGATATACCCAGCGGGATAAACTC
>CAZKJC010000117.1:0-8400 GCA_964552995.1 uncultured Ruminococcus sp. | reverse complement strand
TCCCCCCTCCCCGTAGGTGTCAGCCCCAGTCCGAGCGCGTGAAAGCTCCGCTTTCACATAACATAAGAACGGAGCTGCATAATAAATCCAACAAAACAAACTGCTCCGCCAAATTATCATTTACAACAATAAACAGCAGATCTTAGTCCAAAAATAAAACTGCCCGTTGCGGGCAGTTTCAGATTATTATGCGCGAACGTCCAACACCGTTCCCCGTCCGTCGGGGGAGGGCATATTTGCGTCGAGCATTTCGGTCATGATCTCCATGGTCTCTTCGGCGCTGTCCATCGTCTTTTTCAGCATTCCAACGGAAAGCGCGTTCTGAACGTTAGACATAGCCATCTGCATGGAAAGACCGGCGATATAGGATTCCATATAAAGTCCTCCTTATACTATTTATCATTATAAGTATACCATACATTCCCCCTATTGTCAAGAGTATTTTAAACTATTTTTAAAAAATGACGATAAACTTTACAAAATGTGTTGATTTTTTTTTAAGAGTGTTGTATAATATAACAAGGACATAATTGCGTATTATGTTTTGGAAAAAAATGGACTTTTTTGTCCTCAATAAAAATAATGAAAAAGGAGCTTTGACTATGGAAAACAATATCCTCCTCGAAAGCGGTACAAACGAGCTTGAGGTGCTTGAATTCATGGTGGGCGCGCAGAGCTTTGGCATAAATATCGCCAAGGTTATCGAGATTATGAACTATGAACCGATGATTCCCGTCCCCGATTCTCCCCCCGAATTTGAGGGTGTGTTCACGCCCCGTGACAAGGTTATCTCGGTAATTGATTTACACAAGGTCCTTAACAAGGAAAGCTCTGACCCCGAGCATGATCTACTTATCATATGCCATTTCAACCAGATGGACGTGGGCTTCCATGTATCCTCCGTCAAAGGTATACAGCGTATTTCCTGGGAGGATATCGAAAAGCCGCCCCGCATTTCCGGCGACGGCATGAACAATATCGCTACCGGTATCGCAAAATTCAAGGACAGAATAATTCTTATTCTCGACTTTGAGAAGATAGTTTCCGATATGAACTCTTCCGCTGTGCTCGACACTACGGGTATGTCCTCGGCAAGCACGGATAAGGCGCACAAGCATATCGTCATCGCGGAGGACTCTCCGTTCCTCAATACCCTTATCGTCAATACCCTGCATGAAGCGGGATATGAGAACGTTGTCACCTTTGACAACGGCAAGGACGCGTGGGATTACATCTCGGGTCACAAGGGTCTTGGCGGAGATATCCTCGACCAGGTTTCCTGCCTGATAAGCGATATCGAAATGCCCAAGATGGACGGTCACCACCTTACTAAGCTGGTTAAGGACGATATTGAACTTAAGAGGATCCCCGTTTACCTGTTCTCATCGCTTATCAACGAACAGATGAGAAGAAAGGGTGAGAGCGTAGGCGCCGACGCGCAGTTCTCCAAGCCCGAGATCGGAAAGCTCATCACCTACATCAACGAATATATCTGAGATAAGGGGTCAGAAATAAGAGCTAAAGCCGCACAGAGCGTTCTGTGCGGCTTTTCTTTACATGCCAGATTTTTTCATAGCTTTGAAAATCGCTGATACTTTCTTGCCGTCTTTCAGCGATTTATTTAAAAGAGTGTTAAGCTCCTGCTTATTTTTACTTTGTTTTAAATAATTTTTCACCTTACATACAAGCTCGTTGCTGCCTAAGATCTGTTTCAGACTTTTTGTAAGCTCATCTTCTTTCGGGTCTGGCTTTGAAGTTGCCTCAGCCTTTGGCGCGGCTTTTGGCACTGGACTTCCCATAATATCGCTTATAATGCTGACGGTGATCTTCTTTCTCTTCCAATAATCCGACAAAACCGAAAATCCATTGTCTTTTGTTACAATAAAATAGTTTTCGCTTTTGCCGGCGTTCTGACATTGACAGATAAGATAACCCAGGTAGGTAGCCAACTGGAAATCCAGAGCGTTTTTTGTTCCCACCTCAACTTTCTGATATGTAACCGCCGCCTTTGATTCACCGAGCCTTTTGTGCAGACCGAAGGTCATATGATCCGCCTTTTCACTGTAAAATATGCATATTCCATCGTCCTCGGTCAGATTGGCAATGCCGTTCAGCCCACCCTCAAAGACGTTTTCATAGTCAATAAGATATTGCGCCATTGCTTCCTCCCTGTTGATCTGTCAATTCTCCCTCATACTCCATAGACCGCATTTTGCAGCTTCCGTCCAGCTTTTGAAATTCACCGTAGCCGACAAAATGCAGTCCGCACTTTTTCATAACGTTTCCCGAAGCGAGATTCGGTTCACAGTGGGCTGACGTGAATTTCACCGCGCCGAAATTGGTTTGCGCAAAGCTTATCATTGCTTTTACAGCCTCGGTCGCGTAACCGTTCCCCCAGCAGTTATAGCGAAAATTATAGCCGAAGCCCCAGCTCCCGTTTTTGCGGTCGGGTCCGATGTCGCCGCTCCCTATCAGCATTCCGTCCGAAATGCGCTCAAAGCCGAAGTTATAGGTTTTGTCGCTCTGCTCAACAGAAGTCAGCCATCCGACTACCTGCTCGATACTTGTGTATGTGGTGTAAACCATATATCTTGATACCCTCTCGTCGCTCAGCCATTCAAACGCGGCGGGAGCGTCCGCATCGGTAAGAGGGCGCAAAAGCAGGCGCTCTGTTTTTATTGAAAAGTTGTGCATAACTAATCCTCCATAACGATCTTTTTATAAATATCCTCAATATCACTCGCCGCGCCGTTAAACACAGGCCAAGCGTCAACTCCGTCGTTTCTCCTACGCGGAATAATATGGATATGAAAGTGAGGCACCGACTGCCCCGCGCTCTCATCGCTCGCGTTTAACAGATTAACTCCGTCATACCCGCAGTTGTCCGTCAGATGATTTGAAATTCTTTTTACGGTGTCCATCAAATGTCCCAGCGTTGATTTATCACAATCAAGAATATTTTTAAAATGCCGCTTAGGAATTACCACGATATGTCCGTCAACGTCTTTGGCAATATCCATAAACGCTAATGTATTTTCATCTTCAAATACTTTCATGCCAGGAATTTCACCGCTTATGATCTTGCAAAATATACAGTCATTCATTTCTCAACACTCCTTTTTAGTTTTTCTCTTGTAATCCAAAATGCTCCGCCAGAATTTTCAGTACTTCCTCCCGCGTATCATTTTCGAAATCAGAACGGGTATAGGTGAAAAATCCGGTATTATGCCAGTCGATCTCGACAGGCGGCTTATACAGCGCCCACGAATTGAAATTCTTGAGAGCCGCGTCGGGGTCTTTACACAGCTTGATCTGATCCATTATGAACTTTTTATCGGGATCGTCGCGGTCAAAAAAGCGGGTCGCGCAAATGTCCGGAGGATCGCAAAGCATGATCGCCACATGATCGTAATCGGAAATTTCGCGCAGCACGTCCGGCAGGATATTCGTGTCAACGATGATCTTCTTCCCGCTTGCCGCCAATTTCAGCAGCTCAAGTATCTCGACCTCAATGCACTCCTGAGCTACGTTATATGTCCATTCCCAATGCTCCTTTGGCGTCATGCTCAGCCATTCTTCCCAACCGCTCATCGTGTCGAAATAGCACAAACCCGGCTGCTTCCATCGTGACAGTTTCTCGCGCGGAAACGCGTCGTGATAATTTTCGCCGCAGAAGATCATATCGTAACGCTCGGAAAGCAGCTTTACCATGGTTGATTTTCCCGCATAGCTGTGTCCATTGATAAAATACACATTTCTCAGATAATGCTTGATAAGGTTGTCACTGATTTGTATTTTCATATAATTCTCTCCTTTACCGACTGCATTGCCTTAACATAAACCTCTACATATCGCAGCTGATATGCTCGGGCGGTTTACCCTCCTCCTGATACTGCTTGAATAACCTGAAGAGTATACGCAGAGCCGTAATATCAACGTGCTTTTCATCCTGTGAGGTATGCCAGCAATTACTGCAATTCTCAATTACGATCAATCCCTCGTCGATCATCTTAGGATAATCAACACTTATCGGAATTCGCTTTGTAATCGGTTTTTTCCTGCCGTTTGGCATCTTCTTTAGCCTTTCATGTATTTCCGGTTCCGCAAAGCAGCTTCTTGAAATTGTAATGCTGCCATCATACAAATGCCCCTCATTCCGGTATTCCTGCTGATTTAAGTTATATCCGCCATACTCATAAATAACAGTTGTATCGTCCTGAACGACCAGATTTGCACGAGCGCCTATTCCAAGACTCATACCACACCTGCTTTCAAATCACCGATATTTTGTCATCAGCACCACGCATTCAACGTGCCCCGTCCTCGGGAACAGATCAAACGCCCGTACCTTTTCCGCCCTGTAACTAAGCTCCGCTAAATTATATTTTTTGAAAATCCGATGATATCCTCTCTATTCCCTGTAAAAGCCGAATAACTTCCGGTTCGCCAACACCTATACAACTGCGCAATTTAATATCAAATCCGTTTTTATCAAACTCTTTTGTAACTAAAACGATATTGTGTGCGCACAAGGTTCTAACTTCTTCAGATGAACTACAAGATTCATATTTGATACCATCAAAATCCTCGTCTTTCAGCACCCATTGTAAAAGCATTTGCGGAATTATGTATTCTTCAATAAATGGACTTCCTTTATGTTCAACAGCAACCGAACAAGCCGCCCTTAGCGGATATGTGTATATATGTTTTAGAAAATATTTTCGCAGCGAATCTAACTCCTCTTTTTGATGAAACCAACTAATGAAATGCTGTCTAAGCGGTATTGTTTTTTCAGAGAAATCTATAAACTTTAGACAACTGCTTTCATCCTGGGGAATATCAAATTTTGCAATGGCAAAATGTTCCGGTTTTCCGCATTCATACCAACACAATTTAGCTTGCGATGCCAAATACAAACAAGGATGTCCAGGCATACTATAACGTGCTGTTCCGACAAGATGATTCATGCTATAAGGGATATGAAATAGCTCTTTTCTTTCCAGAGGTAATGATTTATCATCAATTTTCCTGATTCTAAAATATCTTTCCTTAATATACGCAGCTGAATAGCGCCGTATCAATTGATATTTCATGCCATCAAAAATCTCAAATGCTTTTATAGAAGCAGGAATGATTTTTCCTTTATTATATAAGGAAAACACTTCTATTAAATTATTTGCGTTCTCTTCTATCTCGTCAATCTTTTCAGATACCATCTGACACATTTCTTCTCCAACAAGTTGATTGTCTTCTGATTTAATCGATGTCCTTAAATCTTCAAGATAGTTTCTAAAATGCTTTCGCAGAAATTCTTCCATAGATTCACTTCCGCGATTCAAATGACAATCGTACTTGATCAGCAGATTTAACAAACTATCGTTATTAGATAGGGAGCGCAATCCCCAAACGCCCTTACCTAATCCCTTAACAGAATAAAACCAATCATACCCGCGTTTATAATTCTCGGAATCAGACGAGTGATCTTCAATAGCTTTTCTGATTCCTGCTTTGCGTCCAGGGGTCAGAAGATTGCCGTTTAGTCTTTCAATCTCTTTATATATTTCTGAGTAACACCCTGTTCCACCCAAGTTTTCAATTGCTTTAATTATCATATCCAATTGTGTCATTTTAATATTCCTTTCTTGACATCATAACCACGCATTCAACGTGCCCCGTCCTCGGGAACAGATCAAACGCCCGTACCTTTTCCGCCCTGTATCCAAGCTCCGCGAGCCTTGCGCAGTCCCGCGCGGCGGTAGCGGGATTGCAGGAGATCATCACTATCCTTTCGGGGGACATTTCCGCGCAGGCGGCAAGAGTTTCCTCGCCGCAGCCCTTGCGCGGCGGGTCGAGAATGATAATGTCGGGCTTCAAGCCTATTTTGGTGAGATCGTCGGCGGCTTCTCCCGCGTCGGCGCAGATAAATTCCGCGTTGGAGAACCCGCTCGCCGCGGCGTTCCTCTTAGCGTTCTCCACAGCCTCGGAAACTATCTCCGCGCCGATAACGCGCTTTGCCTCCCGCGCCATGGAAAGACCTATCGTTCCCGCGCCGCAGTATAGATCCAGCAGGACCTTGCCGCGCGGCTCCGCAAACTCAGCAGCCTGTTGGTAAAGCCGCTCGGCGGCGGGAGTGTTCACCTGATAAAATGACTTTGGCGATATCTCCACGCTCACCCCGCACATGGTGTCGGCGATCTCCGCGCGCCCCTTTAGAACTATCTCCTTATCCCCGAGTATGACGTTGGTTTTCTCGCTGTTTATATTGAGCACTACCCCCGTTATCTGCGGGAATCTCTCCGTGACCTCCGCGGCAAGCCCCGACAGCTCGGGAACCTTTTTCCTCGCGACTATGCAAAGGCAAATTTCCCCGCTGTAATACCCCTTGCGCAGAAAAATATGCCGCAGCACTCCCTCGTGCTTCTCCTCGTTATATATCGAGAGATGTCGGCGGTTTATGTATTCCAGCACGAATTTTGTTATCTCCGCGAAAGCTTCCGGCTGGAGCAGACAGCGCTCCACCCCGATAACGCGGTGGCTTCTCGGCGCGAAAAATCCGCTGTATGCCCCCGCGTCGCCCCGCGCGAGCGGCATTTGCAGCTTGTTTCGATAACCCTCCGTGCAGCCGCTTCCCGTTATCGGGAGAAATTCGGGCGACAGACCTTTCCCGAGGCGACCGAAAGCGTCGCGCACGACCTGCTCCTTTGCCCGCAGCTCCGCCTCATATGTGATATGCCGAAAAACGCAGCCGCCGCACTTCCCATACACGGGGCAGCCGTTGTCCGTTCTGTCGGGAGAGGGCGTTATGATCTCCTCAATCTTTCCGTAGGCGTAGCTTTTAAGCTCCTTGACGATACGGCAGGAGATGATATCCCCCACCGCCGTAAACGGCACAAACACCGCCATTCCGTTATGCCGTCCTACCCCGCTGCCCTCGCTTGTGAGAGCGGTTATCTCCAGTTTAACGATCTCATTTTTCATAAAAAATCTCCCGCGGAAAAATACAGCGACAGCCGCGCAGAACAACGCAGCCGCCGCTAAAAATACGCCGTGATCTCAAATTATTCGCCGCTGTTGTCAATATACTTCTTGATTACCAGATTGTAGAGCAGCGTTCCCGCGAATGCTCCCAAAAACATTGAAACAAATCTTCCCATTTTTCTCACCTCCGTTTCCGTCTGTATATAAGTTGCCCGCTGTAATGCTGTTAAGCTATGTTGACGAGAAGCAAATTATTTAAAAGAATTTCAAAATTCCCGCAAGCTATCCTCGGTCACTCCGTTCCCTGCGGTAGATTGCGGGAACCGCGCAGCATTTTGCCGTTAAGGCAAAATGCGCGACTTTTTGAAATTCTGATGCGTGGGCGTTATGTTGCTTATATTTCGCCCAGACTTTTCGCCTTAAGATAAGCATTGACAAACCCGTCTATATCCCCGTCCATGACCGCCTGGATATTGCCGCTCTCAAAGCTCGTGCGGTGATCCTTGGCAAGCGTATAGGGCATAAAAACATACGACCTTATCTGGCTGCCCCACTCGATCTTGAGCTGCTCGCCCTTGATATCGGATATCTTGTCAAGGTGCTCCTGCTCCTTGATCTGCACCAGCTTTGACATCAGCATTTTCATTGCAAAATCGCGGTTCTGAACCTGGCTGCGCTGTGTCTGGCAGGCTACCACTATACCCGTGGGCTTGTGGATAAGTCTTACCGCCGACGATGTCTTATTGATATGCTGACCGCCCGCGCCGCTCGCTCTGAACACTTCCATCTCCACGTCCTCGGGACGGATATCCACCGTGACGTCCTTTTCCAGCTCCGGCATTACCTCCACGCTCGCGAAGCTGGTCTGCCGCCGCCCCGAAGCGTCAAACGGCGAAATCCGCACAAGGCGGTGTACTCCGTGCTCCGACTTTAAAAATCCGTAGGCATTGAACCCCTGTATATGAATAGACGCGCTCTTTATTCCCGCGGCTTCTCCGTCGAGAATATCCAGAACCTCCGTTTTGAACCCGTGCCTGTCCGCCCACTTTGTGTACATTCTTATCAGCATGGACACCCAGTCCTGCGCCTCCGTGCCGCCCGCGCCCGCGTGGAACGAAAGTATTGCGCTGCTGCTGTCATACTCCCCTGTAAGCAGCGTCGCCAGCCGCTGCTCCTCAAGCTCGGTCTTTACCGTCTGCGCGAGGGCGTTTACCTCCTCCACCATGGATTCGTCGCCGCTCTCCTCCGCAAGCTCTATCATGGTGAGCACGTCCTCCTGATTGCTTTTCAGCTTTTCAAATCCCGAGATAGCCGCCTTGTACCGACTTATCTGCTGCAATATCGCCTGGGAGCTTTCAGGATCGTCCCAGAAAGTAGGCTCGGTGGATTTCATTTCCAGCTCATCGAGCTTTACCTTTATCC
>CAZKJC010000116.1:0-8406 GCA_964552995.1 uncultured Ruminococcus sp. | reverse complement strand
GCGCTTAACGAGGAGGAAGTGACTCTTGAGGACGTCTGCGAGCCATATCTTATGCAGCTCGGCTTTGTGGCGAGAACTCCGCGCGGACGCACAGCCACGGCGCTTGCGTACAAGCATTTAGGCATTTTGCGCGAGGGTCAGCAGATGCTGGAGGAATACTGATCAAATCAACTTATTAAAAGGGGTTATTCTGAATGGGACAGATTTTTGGAACCGACGGCGCAAGGGGAGTCGCCATCACGGAGCTTACCTGCGAGAGAGCAATGGAGATAGGCAGGGCGGCGGCATACGTGCTGACCAAGGAGAGTGGCAAGGCACACCCGCGCATACTGGTGGGAATGGACACGCGTATATCCTCGGAGATACTGGAGTACGCGCTGGCTGCGGGGCTTACCTCGGTGGGAGCGCAGGCGGAGCTGCTGGGGGTAGTTCCCACGCCCGCCGTGGCGTATCTCGTAAAGGAGTACGGCGCGGACGCGGGGGTAATGATATCCGCTTCGCATAATTCGGTGGAGTACAACGGTATCAAGCTGTTTTCGGGGGAGGGCTTCAAGCTGCCCGACAGCGTTGAGGAGGAAATAGAAAGCTACATACTGGAGCGCAAGGCGGAAATAACGCTGAAAAGCGGCACGGACGTGGGAACTGTCACCCATGCCGATACCGCGGCGCGGGATTATATCGAACATATCAGAAGCTGCGCGGGAGCCGATCTGTCGGGTCTGCGGCTTGGGTTTGACTGCGCGAACGGAAGCTCGGCGGTCACGGCGGGGGAGCTTTTCGAATCAATGAACGCGGACTGCGGCTTTATCGCCGACAGCCCCGACGGAACTAACATCAACGAAAAGTGCGGCTCTACCCATATCAGCAATATAAGCAAATATGTCCGTGAAAACGGCTTGGACGCGGGCTTCGCCTTTGACGGCGACGCAGACAGATGTCTGGCGGTGGACGAAAACGGGAATATGGTGGACGGCGACAGGATAATCGCGGTGCTCGCCAATTATCTCAAGGAAAAGGGTCGGCTCAAGGGAAACGCGGCGGTGGTCACGGTAATGAGCAATCTGGGATTCCATGATTATATGAAAGCGCGCGGGATAAAGACCGTCTGCGCTAAGGTCGGCGATAGATACGTGCTGGAGGAAATGCAGAAAAACGGCTATAATATCGGCGGCGAGCAGTCGGGGCATATTATACTGTTAGATCACGCGACCACCGGCGACGGGCAGCTTACCGCGGCAATGCTGGCTAAGGTCATGAAGGAAACCGGCAAAAAGCTCTCGGAGCTTGTATCGGATATAGCGGACTACCCGCAGCTCCTGCTTAATGTCAAGATTACCGAGCAGTCAAAGGGGAAGTGGGACAAAACGCCCTCTATACTGGAGAAGATCGCTCTCGCGGAAAAGCAGCTTGAGGGCAGCGGCAGAGTTCTTGTGCGTGAGAGTGGCACGGAGCCGCTGGTGCGCGTTATGCTCGAGGGCAAGGACAGCGGGCTGGTGAATACACTCGCGCATGATATCGCGCATGAGGTGGAAATACAGCTGATGACAGTTGACAGTGTATAGTTGACAGTTGATAGTTTCGGTGCGGCTTCGCCGCGTATTTCAAAAGAGAGGTCACGGCGGCGCGGATATTTTTTGATCTGGAGATACCATGAGGATTTCAAATAACTGGCAGGATTACTGCTTGATAGATACCGCCGACGGAGAGCGGCTCGAGAGGTGGGGGGACGTTGTACTGATACGTCCCGACCCACAGATAATCTGGAAGTGCGGCGGAACTGCCGACGAATGGCGCAGCGCTCACGCGAAATATAACCGCTCATCGTCGGGCGGCGGCTCGTGGGATTACCGCCGCAAGCTGCCCGAAAGCTGGCAGATAAGATATGGGGAGCTTGTGTTTATGGTGAAGCCCACAGGCTTCAAGCATACGGGGCTGTTCCCCGAGCAGGCGGTGAACTGGGATTACTGCTCGGAGCTTATCCGCGCGGCAAAACGTCCGATAAACGTGCTAAATCTGTTCGCGTATACGGGCGGCGCTACTCTCGCGTGCGCGAGCGCGGGAGCGTCCGTGTGCCACTGCGACGCGGTCAAGGGTATGGTCGACTGGGCGCGTACCAACGCGAAGCTCTCCGGACTGTCGGACAAGCCTATACGTTGGATAGTGGACGACGCGATGAAATTTATCGGGCGCGAGATACGCCGCGGAACGCGCTACGACGGCATTATCCTCGACCCCCCGAGCTACGGCAGGGGCACAAACGGCGAGATGTGGAAGCTGGAAGACAGCATATACGAGCTGATGATGTCGGTAACGGAGCTGCTGTCGGACAAGCCGCTTTTCGTGCTGCTGAACAGCTACACAACGGGGCTTTCCGCTTCGGTCATGAGTTACCTTATGGAAATGACGGTGGGACAGCGGTTTAAAATCGAGGTGCTGTCCGAGGAGATAGGTATCCCCGTGAAACAGACGGGAATGCCCTTGCCCTGCGGCAGCACGGCGATTGCAAGGTTCTGACAGTTGACAGTGTATAGTTGACAGTTGATAGTTAAGGTGCGGCTTCGCCGCGGATCAAAAAATGGCTTTCACGGCAGGCGGGTCGCAAAAAATTTCAAATTAAAATAAACCGGCAAGAGCAGCGCAATAAAAACGCAGCAAAGCAACGCAGGTAAAGAGCAGTGTAGCGCCCACGCAGGAAATTTTTCGCGAGAGCCCGTGAAAACGGAGCGCAGCGGAGTTTTTGCGGGCGGGTCGCGGAAAATTTCTTTTAAATCATTCGCGAAAAATTTCTTTTAAATCAAGAGGCTTTAATGGATATTATAAAAGTGGAGAATCTTAGCTTTGATTATATAAGCTATGATGATGAGGGAAAGGAAACGGAGCGCTCGCGGGTGCTGAAGGACGTCAGTCTGACAGTTCCCGAGGGGCAGTTTCTCGCGGTGCTGGGGCATAACGGGTGCGGGAAATCCACGCTCGCCAAGCACTTCAACGCGATACTCACGCCAACGGAGGGACGCGTCACGGTGAACGGCATAGACACCGCGGACGAGGACAGGCTGTTTGATATAAGGCAGTCGGTGGGAATGGTGTTCCAGAATCCCGATAATCAGCTTGTGGCGACTATCGTTGAGGAGGACGTGGCTTTCGCGCCGGAAAACCTCGGAGTGCCGCAGGCGGAGATACGCCAAAGAGTGGACGACGCTCTGAAGCAGGTGGATATGTACGAGTTCCGCGAGCACGCGCCGCATCAGCTCTCGGGCGGACAGAAGCAGAGGGTCGCGATCGCGGGTATAATCGCAATGCAGCCGCGCTGCATTGTTATGGACGAGCCCACCGCTATGCTCGATCCCAAGGGGCGAAAAGAGGTAATGAAAACCATAAAGTTCCTCAATCGGGAAAAGGGCATTACCGTGGTGCTGATAACTCATTATATGGACGAAGCGGCGCAGGCGGACAGGGTAGTGGTCATGGACAAGGGCGGAGTGATCATGGACGACGTGCCCAAGAGGATATTCTCGCAGGCGGAACGGCTGAAAGCCGTGGGGCTGGACGTTCCGCAGGTCACGGAGCTTTGCTGTATGCTGAGGGGCAGCGGGGTGGATATTTCCAAGGAAATAATTTTTGAGCGGGAGTGCGCGGAGGCTATCGCGGCGCTCCCCATAAAGGATAAGATCGCCCCGAAAGAGGAAAAGAAGCGCGCGGAACGCGTTCCCGAGGCCGACAGTCTTGTGGATATAAAGAACGTGACTTATAAATACAGCGTCGGCACGCCGTTTGAAAAGGTAGCGGTGGACGATGTAACGCTCTCGGTGGATAAGGGCGAGTTTGTGGGGATAATCGGTCACACGGGCAGCGGAAAATCCACGCTGATACAGCATCTTAACGGGCTTATAAAGCCGACTGCGGGAGATATCCTCGTTGAGGGTGTGAATATATGGGATAAAAAGGTCAATATCCGCGATATTCGGTTTAAGGTGGGGATAGTTTTCCAGTATTCGGAGCACCAGCTTTTTGAGGAGACAGTGGCAAAGGATATCGCCTACGGTCCGAAAAATATGGGGCTGCCGCAGGAGGAGATCAAGCGGCGCGTCCGCGAAGCTGCCGCGAGTATGGATATTGAACATCTGCTCGAGCGCTCTCCCTTTGAGCTGTCGGGAGGACAGCAGCGCAGGGTGGCTCTTGCGGGAGTGCTGGCGATGGATCCGCAGGTGCTGATACTGGACGAGCCCGCGGCGGGTCTTGACCCAAAGGGCAGGGACAAGATACTTTCGCAGATAAAGCGGTATCATGAGAAGTCGGGCAAGACGATACTGCTGGTCTCTCACTCAATGGAGGATATAGTAAGGTATGCCACCAAGGTACTGGTGATGAATAAGGGAAAGCTGTTCTGTTATGACGAGACCGATAAGGTGTTCGAGCAGACGGAGGAGCTGGCGAAAATAGGGCTGGACGTTCCGCAGGTGACACGAATGTCGCATTTGCTTAAGGAGATGGGTGTGGATATCGGCAGCGATATATACACTACCGAAAGAGCGGCGGAAAGAATATTGCGGCTGCTGCGGAGCAACGCTTAAACCGCGCGGCAAGGCAACGCCCGCATAGGGAAGCATTCCACCCACGCAGGAATTTTCCGCAAGCCGATAAGTTTTGTGCAATATGGAAGTAATGCATAAGATATTATGTAGCTTTTTGCACAAATCTTTGGAAGCGTAGCGGAACAAAGTTCCGCGGAGCTTTTTCGGCGAGCTAGCGCAAACGACACAAAGTGTCGTTTGCAGCGGTGCGGAAAATTCAAATTAAAATAGCGAAGCGGAGTTAGCTTTCGCGGGCGGGTCGCGGAAAATTTCAAATTCAAATAAGGACAGAAAATGATAAAAGATATAACGATAGGGCAGTATTTCCCGGGCAATTCCGTGGTGCACAGGCTTGACAGTCGCGTGAAGCTGCTGCTGGATATATTGTATCTGGTGATACTTTTCACGGCGCAGAGCTACACGGGCATACTTACAGCGATACTGTTTATGGTGATATGCTATATGCTCGCGCGGATAAAGCTGGTAATGATATTGAAGAGCATAAAGCCGATATTGCCGCTGATGATAGTCACGGGATTGCTGAATATGCTTTTTATAAAGGGAGAGGAGCCGCTTTTTCAGTGGTGGGTGATCTCGGTTTATCCCGAGGGGATACGCATGGCGCTGTTTATGCTGATGAGGGTCATCGCGCTGATAGTGGGAATGTCGCTGCTGACCTACACCACATCGCCGATAATGCTTACCGACGCGATAGAACGCCTGCTGTCGCCGCTGAAAAAGGTGAGGTTTCCCGTGCATGAGCTGTCGATGATGATGACGATAGCTTTAAGGTTTATCCCGACGCTTGTTGAGGAAACGGATAAGATAATGTCCGCGCAGAAGGCAAGGGGAGCGGAGCTTGACAGCGGAGGGCTGATGAAAAAGGCAAAGTCTCTGATACCCATTCTGATTCCGCTTTTCGTGTCGGCGTTCAAGAGGGCGAACGAGCTGGCGGTGGCTATGGAATGCCGCTGTTATCACGGCGGCGAGGGTCGCACGCGTCTTAAAACGCTCAAGACCGCTCCGCGGGATTATGTGGCGGCGGTGATAATGCTGGCGCTTCTGGGCGCGGTGATAACGATCAATTGTTTTCCCGTACTCCCCTAGTAACAAAGCGAATGCCACGCCATAATTGAGCGATCAAAGGCGCATACAGCGCAGATCAAGTGACCGCCCACGCATGAATTTTCCGCAAGCCGCTGGGGAAGCGGAGCGGAACAAAGTTCCGCGGAGCTTTCGCAGCGAGGCTAGTTCTATCAGACGCAAAGCGTCTGATAGAACGGTGCGGAAAATTCTTTGAGATAAGGGGCTTGGATGAGGAATTTAAAAGTGTTTATCGCCTACAACGGCGCGGAATATCATGGTTTTCAGCGGCAGGACAACGCGGTCACCGTGCAGGAGGTGCTGGAAAGGTCGCTGGGCAGGCTGCTGAAAACGGAGCCGCCGACGGTGTACGGGTGCTCGCGGACGGACGCGGGGGTGCACGCGCGGAGATTCTGCTTTAATGTGCATATTGACAGCGCGATCCCCTGCGAGGGGTTTGTAAAGGGAATGAACACGCTGCTGCCGAGGGATATCGCGGTGCTGTCCTGCGAGGAGGCGGGGGAGGATTTCCACGCCCGCTACTGCGCAAAGGGCAAGGAGTATGTGTATATGGTGAGCACAAAGCCCCAGCGCGACGTTTTTCTGCAAAAGCTCGCGTATCATTATCCGTATAAGCCCGATGTGGCGGCAATGAACCGCGCGGCGCGGCTTCTGGTGGGAGAGCATGATTTCGCGGCGTTCTGCCGCGCGGAGTGCAAGGGTCGCGTGAAGTCCACCGTGCGGACGATCTATAATATAGAGGTGACGGAGCGCGAGGGCGTCTGCGAGCTTCGCGTGAGCGGAAACGGATTTTTGTATAATATGGTGAGAATAGTGGCGGGAACGCTGCTTTATATAAGCGAGGGACGGCGCTCCGATGAGGATATACTGAACGCGCTCAAAAGCGGCGACAGAGCCTTGTGCGGGGTAACGCTCCCGCCCGAGGGACTGTATCTCAACGAGGTGTTCTATTGATACGAGGGTAGATCGGGGGGAACCGGATAGATGGACGACAGGAATGATATAAACAAGTTCCGCAAAAAAACAAAGCGGCGAAGCCTTTATCTTAAGCTGGGAGCCGCGCTGCTGGCAGTTCTGGCGGTCATACTTGTCGCGGCGAACTGGGACAGGCTGATCTCTCCGTTCAAGGACGCGGCGCTTGACGTGGGCTCGGGGGGATTCCCCGTGGCGCTGCCGGGTAGCACGGAATACGTTATGGACCGGCTGGGGGATAATTTCTACCTTATGACCGATACATATCTGTATACCTACAACTCCGACGGAGCGAATATAGCCAGTATCCAGCACGGCTTTCAGAATCCGGTGTCGGATTCCAACTCCAGACGGGTAATGATATATGACAGAAACGGCAAGGGATTTAAGTTCTACTCCCGCGCCGCCGAGGTATATTCAAACGTTCTCGACGATACCATAGTATTCGGGAGCATTGGCAGCGACGAGCGCTGCGCGGTGGTCACCACCTCCTCGAGATACTCAAATTATCTTTACGTTTTCAACGGAGAGGGCAGACAGATATTCCGCTGGGCTTCTCCCGAAAATAAAATAATGCAGGTCTGCTTTTCGGACAACGACAGCAGCATATTCGTGTCGGTGATCGGCGAAAAGGGCGGGGAGCTCCGTCTGGGCGTAATGCGCTTTGATCTTAACAACGCCGAGAGCGCGATATGGCAGACCGAAACGGGCAGCAGCGTGACCTATTCGCTGCAATACACTTCGGAGGGCATATACGTCGTGACGGAGGACAGCGCGCTGATCATCGACAGCGAGAGCGGCGAGATCAAGGCGCGCGGCAGCTTCACCAAGTCCATATTCGGGATACCCGAAAATGACGGACTGAGGGCGGTCATATTCAACGATTCGGGCTTTAACGGCGAAACGGTGGTAGCTTACAATGACGAGCTGACCGCGGAGTTTTCTCTCACGCCCGACAGGATAACGGCGTTTGACGTAAGCGACGGAAAGCTCTACCTGCTGACCGGCACGAAGCTAAAGGTCTACGACTCCTCGCTGATGGGGATAAAGGAATACGAGCTGGACGACGTTTACAGCGATGTGAAGATCATCGGCTCAAACGCTTATCTGCTGGGATACAATTCGGTACAGCGGCAGGCGCTCTGACATTTGAAAGGAGAATTATGGGAACACAATTTGCCGTAATATATGATGTGATAATAATAGCGGTCATAGCGGGTATGACCTTCGCGGGGGCGAAAAAGGGCTTCGCCAGCGTTATAATAGGCTTTGTGGCGGTATTCGTCGCGTTCTTCTGCGCGATGACCCTGAGCGAGCCCATCACCGACGCGATCTACGGATCGGTCGTGGAGCAGCCGCTGGAAAGCGCCGTGGACGAGCAGCTCGACGCGGCTATGGGCGGAGCGACGCTGAGCGGAATGTCCCGTGTGGATTACAGTATGGTGACGATCTCGGGGGAGAACGCTTCCGTCTACCCGATAGATTACGCGGGCACGAACAAGGCGGTGATAGACCTTTCGGATATGGATCTCAGCAAAACGGGCATATCATCGGTGGAGCTGTCGCTGTTCGGTATACCCGCGGGCACGGATTTCAGCAGCGTGAGCGGTAAGATCGCGGAGTTCACCATGTCGGAGATAGAGGAGCACGGGCTTGGAAAGCTGGCGGTGGCTCAGTATCTGGCGGTAAGCGCCCAAAGCTCCGATTTCTTCGAGGGATTCCTGGATTACACGGATAAGATAGGAAGCGCCGTGCCCTT
>CAZKJC010000115.1:0-8425 GCA_964552995.1 uncultured Ruminococcus sp. | reverse complement strand
GCGCGCACCACCTTCAAAAAATCCTCCGCGGATATATCAAGCAGGTCCTTTTCAAGATACCCTATCGCGTCGTACATGGGAACGGTTCCTATCATAGCGGGCGATCTCACGATAAGCTCGCGGCGGAACGTGTTGGTCTTGCCGTAGTTCGACAAGTCCATAATAGCCTCCGCGCCGAATTTTATCGACATATCCACCTTCTGCATTTCAAGACTGTAATCCTTTGCGTCCCCCGAAATACCGAGATTCACGTTGATCTTTGTGCGCAGTCCCGCGCCGATACCCTCCGCTGACAGCGAGGTGTGCCGCACGTTCGCGGGAATGCACACGCAGCCCTCCGCGACCCTTTCGCGAAGCGTTTCCGCATCCATGTACTCCTTTTCGGCGACCGTTTTCATTTCGGGGGTGATGATCCCCTTTTTAGCCGCTTCCATCTGGGTCTTGTATTCTCTCATAATTTTTTCCTTTCACTTTATCACGTCGTTTTGCGCCAATTCCATTTCAACATGCACCACTCCCTCTTCAAGGAAATCCTCGGAGGTTACTGTAAAACCCAGCTTTTTATAAAATCCCTCGGCATGCTTTTGCGCGTTCATTATTACCGCGCGGGTACCAAATCGTTTTCGCGCCGCCTCAACGCTTTGCTCCATAAGCAGCCTGCCAAGTCCCTTTCCCCGCGCGATCGTGAGCACTCTGCCGATACGTATCTTTTCGTTATCGGGAAAAGCGCGCAGATATGCCGTTACCTGACCGTTTTCCGTAAAAAAGCAGTGCAGGCTGTCGTAATCGATATCGTCCTCGTCAAGGTATATGATGTTCTGCTCAAGCAAAAACACCCGCGAGCGGACCTTTAGTATCTCATACACCTCGGCGGCGGTCAGCTCCTCAAAAAGCTTTGCTTTAAATATCATGTATTCCTCCATTACAGCCGTTCTCTGCCCCGTTTACTTCCAAATATCATAAAAATGATTCACCGGACTATGCCCCTTACCTACCGTATACGACCTTTCAATAGCGTTCGTGATATAATTCTTAGCCAGCCGCACCGCCTCTTTCATTTCCGCGCCCTTTGCCAGATTCGCGGTGATCGCCGAGGACAGCGTGCAGCCCGTGCCGTGGGTGTTGGGGGAATCTATCCGCCGTGCGGACAGCTTTAGGTATTCGTTTCCGTCAAAAAGAACGTCCACCGGTTCGCCGTTCAGATCGCCGCCCTTGACAAGTACGGTCTTAGCGCCGTATTCATGAAGTATCCGCGCGGCTTCCTCCATATTCAAAACATCATCAATATAGCCGCCGAGAAAAATTTCAGCTTCAACGATATTCGGAGTGATCAGATCGGCGATCGGAAACATATAATCTATGAACGCCTGAAAAACGCCGTTTTCCGAAAGCGCGTCGCCGCTTGTCGCGATCATGACGGGGTCGCACACAACGATCCTCGGCTTATACTGCCTCAGCTTTTCCGCGACAGCCCCGATTATCTCCGTCGTAGGCAGCATACCCAGCTTTACCGCGTCCACCTCGATATCCTCAAAAACCGCGTCGATCTGATTTTCGATCTCATTCACGGGAACATTGCACACCGATATCACGCGGGAGGTATTCTCCGCCACCACCGATGTGATAACGCTCGCGCCGTAACAACCGTGAGCCGAAAAGGTCTTTAGATCCGCCTGTATCCCCGCCCCGCCCGAACAGTCCGAGCCGGCAATAGTAAGGCATTTTTTTATCACAGTATACCCCCCAAATAAAATCGCCCCGCTCAAAGCGAGGGGGCGGATAAATTTCTTTTCCGCTTTC
This sequence comes from uncultured Ruminococcus sp., assembly GCA_964552995.1. Taxonomy (GTDB): domain Bacteria; phylum Bacillota; class Clostridia; order Oscillospirales; family Ruminococcaceae; genus CAG-115. The sequence goes on along the minus strand of CAZKJC010000115.1, from coordinate 6,625 downwards.
CCTACGATGGTATTAACCAACAGGTTCAAAGGGTACGTCTCAACCTCCGCAATACCTTAGGAGGTGCCCCCAGCTTTTCCATTATAACACTAGTGCCGCATTTTGTCAATACGGTTTTGATTTTTTAATCCATATAGGATTTTATCTCCTTATACATCTCCTCCATTGACAGCGCGGAAACTATCGCGGTGACCTTTTTGCCCACGGAAAATATCCGATAGATAATATCAAACCGATCTCCGCCGCACTTCACGGTAAACACATAGAAATCCGAGAGCAGCTTTCTCGACGGAGTACCGCGGTAGGGATTCTCCGACAGCGCGAGAAGCGCTCCTCCGAGCGTGTTCCTCAGCTCCTCGCGCTCTATGCCGCGAAAGAATTTTTCCGCGTTCTCCAGAAGCAGCAGTAGGCAGTTCCCCTTTTTGCCGCTGCCCGTGAGCTCCTCAACGCGGTAAAGCTCCTCTTTATCCTCAAACGCGGAGCGGCTCCGTTCCGCCGCTTTCTTTGTGGCGTCGTAAAATCTCGGGCGCACCCGATCATATTCCTCCTCCAGCGCGTTGTAGCTGAATCCCTTTGACATAAGCTCCCGTATAAGCAGCCCCTCTACCGAATCCCCAGTGCTGTCCCTGCATGGGCGGATAACTATCTCATTATTTCTGATGATACATTCCGCGCTCGTTATAACACCTATCTGCTCGCACAGGCTTTTCGGAACGGTAATGCTGCCGTCGGGCGCAGCCTTTACGACCTCCTTGTGCGGCTGGATATTGAACATTCCGCTTGCCATTTGGGAACACCTCCTGATATGCTGTTAAAATATGTTGACGAGAAGTAAATAATTATATGTTGACGAGAAGTAAATGATTTAAAAGAATTTCCCGCACCGCAAGAACGCTTTGCGTTCTTGCTAGCCCGCCGCGAAAGCTACGTTTTCCGCCTTGCGGAAAACTCCGCTTCCGAAGTTTTGTGCAAAAAGCCACAAAATACTTTAAGCATTACCCTCATATTGCACAAAACTTTTCGGCTTGCGGGAAATTCATGCGTGGGCGTTCACCCGCTCTTGGCTTTCAGCGCCAAAATGCTGTTAAGTTTTGCGGACGAGAATTAAATGCCCTTAAACCTTAAAAATTTCCTCATACTCAACATTTAAAATTTTCTTCAATATGATTATCTCATCCGGATAAAGGTGGCGCTGACCGCACTCTATCTTTGCGACGGAGCTCCTCGTAATATCGCAGCCGTTGACCTGGAGCTTCGCCGCAAGCTGCTCCTGGGTCAGCCCCTTCTTTTCTCGCAGGGCTTTGATATTGCCGCCTATGATTTTTTCGATCTCCTTGTTCATTTTATATGGGTCTCCTTAACAATTTAGCGTCATATCAATCCACGATCGTTGATTTTATTATAAGTGTGTCTTTGCACCTATATCCCGCACCGCAAGAACGCTTTGCGTTCTTGCCGGCTCGCTGCGGGAAATTCATGCGTGGGCGTTCACTTGTTCTCGGTTTTCAGCGCCAAAATACGGTTATGTATTGTTGATAAGAATAGAAATATTTCGCGCTCAAATCTTAAAAATCTCCTCGTATTCGACCATTAAAATTTTCTTCAATATGATTATCTCATCGGGATAAAGATGCCTCAGCCCCACCTCGATCTTGGCAACGGCGTTTCCGGTAATATCACATCCGTTGACTTGAAGCCTGGCAGCAAGCTGCTCTTGTGTCAATTTCCTCTTTTCGCGCAGGGCTTTAATATTGCCACCTACGATTTTCTCGATTTCCTTGTTCATCTTACTATCTCCCTAACAATTCACAGCGTATTGTTTAGCAATCGTTGATTTAATTATAATTACGTTGGGGAGTACAAGTATTCTTATATAAGAATAAACAACCAAACCACGCGGCAATTTTTATTTGCGGCTAAACGGCTTTCCGCACCGGATAATAACATTTTTCAAGTTCAAAGCCACTGTTTTTGTGCATACACACCAAATTAACAGCAAAATAATCCGCTATTTTTGTTTATTTAGTACCTTGCAAAACATAATACCTTGTGCTATAATAAGACTGTAAGATACGAAAGACCGATCAACTGTGGCATCGGATTTTTTTAGAGCAAGCTACCTTGTAAGGCAAGATACCTTGAAGTATAGAGTAGATGTGAGAGGACTGCATATCCTCACTAACTACTAACTACTATAAAACTAGCAACTAAGTGGGGTTGCGTGAGAGAATGAATTCTCAGTTAAAGCGCGGAACTCTGGAGCTGTGTGTTCTGTCGATAGTAAACGAGCACGACTGCTACGGCTATGAGCTGGTGAACAGAATTTCGGAATGTATGCAGGTCACGGAGGGCACGATATACCCTCTTATGAAGCGGCTTAAGGACTCGGGGACGATAGACAGCTACATTGTCGAGTCGCAGGAGGGGCCGCCGCGGAAATACTATAAAATAACGGAAACAGGCTCAAGCGAGCTGGAGAGGCTCACGGGAGAATGGTTTGAGTTTATAGACAGCGTGAATAAGCTGCTGAAAGGGGACAAGGAATAATGGTCGCGAATAACAGGGAAGATTTTTTGTTTCAGCTCCATAACGAGCTTCACAGAATAGGCGTTGACGCAAGCTCGGACATTTTTTCCGATTTCGAGGAGCATTTCAAGGCGAGCGCGAGCGAGGGTCTGTCCGAGGAGGAGACCTGCCGCAGGCTCGGCGATGTCAAGGAGATCGCGCGCAGCTACATCGACATAGAAAGCAGCCGCATAAACAGCATAGTGGCACAGGCGATAGAAGCGGACAGACCGCACGTCAGCCTTACAAAGCCGGGGCGGGACGTTCCCGCGGACCTCAGCCTTGTAAAGGATAAGGAGGAAAAGCCCTCCGAGCCGCTGCCCGAATATACTCCGCAGCATTTAAGCGCCGAGATATACCCCAACGCTCAGTCGCAGCCCGCCGGCAGCACGCAGAACGCCGCGGCAAATAACGCCGCACAGGCAAGTCAGTCTGCTCAATTCGGACAGGCGGGACAGACAACGCAAACAACGCAAACAACGCAGACATCGCAGACATCGCAGACATCGCAGACGGCTCAGCCGAATCAGTCCCTCGGGGACGCTTTCGGAGCGGCGGGCAGAGCGATAGGCGAAGCCGCCAAGGCGGCGGGTCACGCCATCGGCGAGGCATTTTCCGCCGACGCGGTAAAGAACGCGGGCAGAAACGCCGCAGAAGCAGCCAAAAACGCGGGCGGAGCCGTTGCCGACAGAGTAAAGGCAGCCGCGGAGAACGCCAAGAACGCTCATCAGACTAATAGGGCATACCACAACGGTCAGCCGGAGACCGCCGTACCGCACCCCTCCAACGAGTCGCGCGAGTACAATTCCTCCGACCGCCGCGGCGAGATACCTCCGCAGTACGGCAGAAAGGCGGGCACGGGAAAGGGCTTCACCTTCAAGGACGTAAAGGGAATGAAAATGAACCCCAGCTTCGGAAAGCTGTTCGGCTGTATCTGTCTGGACCTGTTTTTGTGGTCATGGCTTATAGCTCTGCTGGCGGCTATCGCGATAGAGGTCGGTCTCGGGGGCTCGGGCTGGTGCGTGGGTCACGGGCTGTACGGTCTGTTTGTGGGGCTTGGCTCATACCATATAATAAGCCGCGTTTTCTATGGCATTGCCATGATATCCCTGGGCGCGATACTGCTGCTGTTGGGTATCCTGCTGGTCAAAGGAATAATAAAGCTGGTTAAGTATATAGTGCTTCTGCACGTCAAGGCTTTGTACGATCTGTAAGGGGGCGGTAAAAATGATGAAAAAATTATTCGGGATATTTATCCCGCTGTGCATATTCTCTTTTATCGCCTTCGGTATTTCCGCGGCGGTGCTGGGAACGGGTTACGGCAGCTATACCACGGAAACGGTCGATTATGTGGGATCAGCGGTAGTGAACACGGGGTCGGATTCCTCAAGCTGGGAGCTTACCGAAAGCTACTCCGACATTGAACTGAACGTCGGAGCGTACTATGTAACGCTTGCGCCAGGCACGGAGGGTGATGATACCACCTATTTCAACGCGGCGCGTGTTGACAGCGACAATGCCGGTATTTACACCGAGGTGTCCGGAGATACTCTTGTTGTCAATATTGACGACAGCTTTCAGTTTATAAACTTCGGGTTTGAATACCTTGACAGACTGTTCGAGGCTATCAGAACAGGCGAGGGCTTTGAGGACATCTTCGGCGGCAGCCGTCTTGATATAGTCGTACCGCCGCAGGTGTATGACAGACTCAATGTGGATATGGGCTCGGGAAGCGTGGAGATAATCGATATAAACGCGCAGGTCAACGACCTATATCTCGGCTCTGGCAGACTTAGCTTCAGCAACAGCAACGACTTTACCTCCGATTTTTTTGGTATAGAAGCAGGCTCGGGATATATTCAGGCGGTCGGAGCGAAAACAAGGGAATACAACGTCGATATAAATTCCGGAAAATGTGAGATATTCGGGCTTTCCGGCGACGGCACGCTTATAATAAACAGCGGAAACGGCGTTGTCGGCTTTGATTCCCTTGACGGAAACTGCGACGTTTCAATGAACAGCGGCAGGCTGGATATATATGTTCCGTCCGACGCTTCTGTGAGAATAAACACCGATATAAACACGGGCAGCGTATACGTTGACACCGCGGATCATATCAATTCCAGGCTGCGCGACGGCGACATCGTTACGATAGGCGGCGGAGATCATGAGATGTATGTTTATCTCAATTCGGGCAGGATAAGCATTTCCGAGGATCCCTCGGTAAACGATGCGACCGCCGTTGAGATACCGCCGATAGATTTCGTGCTGATCGAGGACGGCAGCGCAGCGACCACGACAATGACGGAGGCGGAAGCGATAACGGGGTCGATCCTTGGTGACGGCGAGCATGAAACGCGGCTTATCGTCATACCCGAAGCACCGCAGGCGCCCGAAGCGCCAACCGCGCCGACAGCCCCGAGCGCTCCCTCTTTATCGGCGTTGACAGCGGAATACGCGCAGGGCTGACAGCTTTTTGAAAGGAGTATTTTATGGATAAGCAGATATACAGATTCCCAAATGAAATAGATAAGGTAGAGATAGGCTCGATAGGCGCCAAAATAATAGTAAAGCGCCATGATGAGGAGGCTATCGTCGCGGAATACGACAACCCCCGCGATACCCCCGAGTTTGCCGCGACGATAAGCGGGAAAACGCTGTCGCTCAAGGAAAAGCTGTCGCTGAGCATTTTCGGCAGCAAGCCCGCCGAGGGATATTCCATCACGGTGTATCTTCCCGGGAAATGCTATGAGCAGCTCGCGGTGAACACCGCCTCGGGCGGCGCGGAGATAGAGGGAGTGACGGCGCGTGATTTCGATCTGAACACCGCTTCCGGCGAGATAAACATCAACGCTTATTTTGAGAATATAACGATACAGTCCGCGTCGGGAAATATCACGCTCACAAATCCCACCGACAAGCCCGCGAGATCAATACACACCTGCACGGTATCGGGCAACGCGAAGGTCGTTGAGTATAAGGCGGAGAGATTCAATCTTCATTCCGTTTCGGGGAGGACGGTATACAGCGGCGCGAGCGGCGCGGGCAAGGTAGCGGTCACCTCGGGAACGGTCGAGGTAAGCTATTCGGAATGGAACGCCGATCTGGACGTCAGCGCGATAAGCGGCGCGGTAAATCTCACTTTGCCCAAGGATTCGGGCATGGATATCAGCTTCAACGGCATATCGGGCACGGTGAAAACCGACCTCGGAAACGAGCGCGGCAGCTTTGTCAATCTCGGCAAGGGAACTTCGGGAGAGTTCGGCGGGGAGAACAAGCACAAGCTCAACGTCAACCTCACCAGCGGAGTTGTCACAGCCGCACAAGGCAGTTGACAGTTGACAGTGGATAGTTGACAGTTTCGGTGCGCCGCTTCGCGGCGGAATAGAAAATATTTTTGTCGGATAATGTTCGGGGCGGCGAAAGTCGCAAGTCAGGTGCAAAAGGTTTGGTTAATCAAGGCAATACTGCCGTATAAATTCAAGTTCGGGTCATTCCCGAGCCGTCCCGACATTATTTTATAGAAAGGAAGTGCGGATATGTTCCCCCCTATCCCTTTGATAAGAAGAAATCATATCATAAGACAGCTCAGGAAACGCGGCGCGTTTTCCGAGCGGACGGCGGTAACATTGGAGGAAGCGGGCGTTATCAATCCCAATGCTTTTTCGAGGATAAACGATGTTCTGGTCAAGCAGTGGGTATTGTCAAGAGCCGAGGGGCAAAGATATTATCTGAACGAATAACATAAAGCCCACGCAGAAAAGCAACGCACGCAAAGAGCAACGCAAAGCCCACGCAGCAAAATTTTTCGCAACAAGCTCACAAAGCGGAGCGGAACAAAGTTCCGCGGAGCTTTGGGAGCGCGGTAGCGTGGGCTTGTTTCACAAGCCTTCGCGGTGCGAAAAATTTTTTTAAATAAGGAGGCAGGTATGGAAGGCAAAAAGGGAAGTGTAATCCGCGGGGTATTGTTCGCGGGAATAGCGGTGGGGACAGTTCTGCTGTCGGCGGCGATAGTTCTTTTTACGCCGCTTAACAGACTGCTTAATAAGATACCCCGCAA
>CAZKJC010000114.1:0-8498 GCA_964552995.1 uncultured Ruminococcus sp. | reverse complement strand
TACAATATAGGCAATACCGCGCAATTATTGTCGAGCGGTTGCGCAGTCAGATTTTTTGTCAGATTGTACAAGTTTGACGCCGGCGGGCTGACGCCCGCCAAGGAGAACTTGTGCAATATGACGGAAAATATGCAAGCAAACGCCGACAAAGCCCGAAGGGCGGTAATTGTGCGGTGTTGCCTATAATATTATCACTGAACAAAAGAGGTGTGGTATGACAACAATAGAAAATCAAACCTTTGATGAGGAGCGCGCGCTTTACGGCAGCCGCGACGTCATTCTTAAAAACTGCGCCTTTGACGGCGAGGCGGACGGGGAAAGCGCGCTCAAGGAATCCCGCAACATTATCGCGGAGAATCTCTTCTGCAACCTGCGCTACCCATTCTGGCATGACGATAACCTCAAAATAACCGACACGGAGATGACGGAGCTTTGCCGCGCGGCGCTGTGGTATTCGAGCGATATCGAAATAGAACGCTCCCGCCTGCACGGTATAAAAGCGTTAAGAGAGTGTAGGAACGTCAGACTATGTGACTGCGACATTATCTCCCCCGAATTCGGCTGGTCGGTGACCGACCTTGAAATGGTCGGCTGCACCGTTGAGAGCGAATATTTCATGATGCGCTCGGAAAATCTGAGATTCTCGAACCTTAAAATGAGCGGTAAGTACTCCTTTCAATACATAAACAACGCGGTTTTCGAGAACTGTACCCTCGACACCAAGGACGCGTTCTGGCACGCACGGAACGTTACCGTGAAAAACAGCGTTGTCAAGGGGGAATACCTGGGCTGGTACAGCGAAAACGTGACCTTCGACCACTGTAAGATCATCGGAACCCAGCCGCTTTGCTACTGCAAGGGTCTTAAGCTTATCGACTGCGAAATGACCGATACCGATCTTTGCTTTGAGAAATCGGAGGTCGAAGCAAGAATCATCACGCCCGTTATCAGCGTTAAAAATCCCCTTTCGGGTATAATCTATGCGCCGAAGATCGGGGAAATTATCCGCGACGACGAAAATTCACGCGGGGAGATCATAGAGGAAAACAAATAATATTATCCCGCGCCCCAAATTCGGGTGCGGGAATTCACTTTCCAAGTGAATTTTTCTCAAATAATGAGTTATTGAAAAGCGGGCAAAATTATGTTATACTTAGATCGTCGACAGGGAATGGGCTTTCGCGTCAGCCGCGCAATAAACGGAGGATAATATCATGAAACTTAACATAGGCGAAAACATAAGGAGCTGCCGCAGGAAAATGAACCTCACGCAGGAGCAGCTCGCGGATAAGCTGGGGGTATCCTTTCAGTCGGTGAGCCGCTGGGAGAACGATCTGACCTACCCAGACATGGAGCTTATCCCCGCCCTTACGGGAATATTCGGGATATCCGCGGACGAACTGCTGGGCGTTCCCGAGGCGAAAAAGGAGCAGGAAGCGGAAAAACTGTTAAAGGAGCTGACGGAGCTTTCCGAGCGCGAGGACGCTTCCCCGCAGAGAATGATCGAGATAATACGGGAGATACGCCGCGACCATCTTAACGGATTTGCTATCTTTCATCTCAGGTATTCGATGAACATCAACGTTGCCCGCCGCTTCCCCGAGCTGCTGCCCGAGATAAGGCTGACAATGGAACAGGCTATGGAGCGCAGCGATCTCGACGTGGCGGACAGAAATACGATCATTCAGCTTATGACGATAATCGAGGACGACGAGCATATCGAAAAATTCCTTGACCGTTACGCGTCGGAGGAGGATCAGAGCAAAACCGCGCTTCTGAACACGCGCTATTTCAGGCGCGGCGAGTGGGACAAATTCGAGCCGATAAGGCAGCAAAGGCTGCTGCAATATATTGACCACATTATCGGTTGGGACGGACAGTGGTATAATTTCGGCAGACCGCGCGATGTAGGCTCTAATATGCTGCTCAGCGAGCTGCATATTGATTTTCTGCACAAGCTGTGCGGGCATACCCCCGACGAGAAGCACCCCATATCCGGTAACGGAGAGCTTGATTTCTGGGTGCACGAGCGAATATTTATCGGCTTGAAAATGGCGGCGAGAACCGTTGCGTCTGGCGATCCCGAAAAGGCATTCGTAATACTTGAGGACGTCGTTTCGCTGCTGGAAAAGGCGATGGAAATAACCGAGCCCGTGGAGCTGCGCTGCTCCTCGCCTTTCCTCGCGGATATCTCATTCACCGCAAAGGAAGATTGGCTTAATCATGACTACAATTATTTTTCGGAGGGAAAACAGGAGCGATATATAAATATCATGAGCGACGTGTTCAGCTACTGCCTTAATCCCTCACGAATATCGGAAGCCATGAAGGACGAGCAGGGCTGGGCGTGGTTCAACCCCGTAAGAGAGGACGAGAGGTTCAAAAAATGCCTTGACCGCGTGGAAAGGCTTATCGTTTACAGAGATAAGCCGCAGGAAACCGAATAAACAAAAGCTGTTCCCGCGCCCGAAAACAGGCGCGGGAACAATTCTTTTATGCAGGGCTTCAACTCAGACCCGACGCAACACACAGCGTTCTGAGTATGGCGGGAACATACATAAACGCTCCGCTTAACCGATACCGTTCGCCGTTCTCGCTGTCCATAACGCTCACATCAAGACCTTGCAGAGCCGTTTCGACATCGCCGACCGACAGTCTGCTTTTTTCCACGATCTCATCAATTCCGACATATTTGTCAACGTCGTTAAGCGTCAGCTCGTATATGGCAAAGATCACTTTCAGAGAATTTTTATCTCTTAGCTTACCGAGCTTTCCCCAGATAATATTTATCTCCTCCGACGATATTTCTTTCCAGAATTTATGGCTGCTGAAAAACAACGAGCTTCCCACATATGCCGTTTCCCCGTCGTTTTCGGCGCAGACCGAGCCGCCCCAGCCCCTAAATCTGTCGTCGTCCGACTCCGAAACGGACTTTCCCCACGGTATATTATCATAACCCCTGGACGATATGCCCTCGTGCAGAACAGCCGCCAGTCTGAACGCAAGGGTCGACAGCTCGCTTTTGTCCGCTTGTCCGAACAAGCTCTTTATTTCCTCGGATATATCGCGGATATTCGCTGCGTGGAGACGGCGGTCAAGACCCATAAGCTCGTCAACCGATACTTCGAAATACTCCGCGATATCGGGCAGAAGCTGGATATCGGGACAGCATATCTCGGATTCCCATTTTGACACCGCCTGATCGGTAACGCCGAGAACGGCGGCAAGCTCCTTTTGCGTTATTCCCTTCTGCCTGCGGAGCTTAATTATCTGTGCGCTGATGTTCATATTGTACCTCCAAAAAAATATTGTAAGCTTACAATATGATTATAGCACCAATAAACGAGGAAATCAATGACGTAATGGTTTGACGTGAATTATCCGAACTCAACCTGAGGTTGAGTTTTATCGCTTTTTCTTAAACCTTCTTATAGTTGTTTTTCCCCGAAAAGTTTGTTATAATAAAATAGCAGTGAATTTGCAGATTCAGCGAAAAAACAATATTTCGGGAGGAAAAGTATGTTTAATCAGGTTGACTTTGGAAGAAGAGTAAAATCTTTTCGGTTGAAAAATAATTATTCTCAAAAAGAACTGGGGCATCGTATCGGAGTTTCCGAGCAGGCAGTGAGTAAGTGGGAAAACGGCGAATGTTTGCCGGACGTTTACAATTTAAAACTGCTGGCACAGATACTACGCATTTCCGTTGACAGCTTATTGGATACTGAAATTGAAAATCCGGAGAAGATCATTGAAACGATCACCATCGGCGGAGCGCGCTTTGACATAATTGAAAAACCGGAAACCATACTTGCGGGGAAAATCATATGCGCAAAGGACTATCCCGACGCGGACGGCTTTAATTCAGCAATATATTTGGTTCCGGAAGAGGACATACAAGCCGTGTTCGGTAAATTAAAAGAAAATGTACTGCCTATTTACGACATATATTTAAGCATAAATTTTTGGCTTGACGTTGATCAGCGCGCTTTCGGATATGTAAGAGAGGTCATGACGGAGGAGCAGCCGCAGGGCGTAGACGTTTACAAAATGCCGTCCTCATTATTTATACGGACATACGCTGACAAGGAAGCCGCTCATCTTGTCAGCAAGGAGCAATGCGAGATATGGGAGCTTTTTGCGTATATCAGGGATTACTTTATGCCGACGCACGGCTTCAGAACAGCTCAAAACGGAGCGCAGGAGCTGGAGGTGTTCGATACGTTTGAGCACAGATCGGGTTATGCTTATATTCCGGTGGAGAGCGTAGACAAGCCTTAAGGAAAGGAGACAGCACATGGAAAAGTACAGGCTTCTTATGGAAATAAACAGGAAAGCAATATTTGCGGAGGAAATATCCGACGCGGAAAAAGCCGAAGCCGTGTCGGTCTTTCTGAACGGAATATGCCGCAAAGAGGATATCCTCAGCTATAAAAGGCGCATGAGGGTAAACCCCGCAACGGACTGCATATATCCCGATCACTATATTCCGCCGTATAACGGAAACAAAAAGCTGCGGCTGGTTCAGGGCCATCTGCCGAAAACCAACATACTCTGCGCAAATCATTATGAGCTGGAGATCATCAGGCTGCTTTTTATGTTCGCGCCCGATAATGAAAAGGTCGGCGAGCTTGCGGAAAAAACGCTTCAAAGGCTGAAAAACACCTGCTTCGGTAACTCATGCACCGAGGGCGAGTGTATAGCGGCAGGGATATGTGTGTTGAGATTTTTGGCAGTAACGCGACCCGATGACCGTGAGTGGATAGATAAATTGCTTGAGCCTTTAGGCGAAATGTTCCTTTCATTCGGAAACGGACAGGCAGCGTCACAGAAAGGAATACCCTTGTCATATTTACTTATGGCTTTTGCCGATATAAATAACGAAAAAACGCGATATTTAATAGCGCAAAAGAAGGATTGGCTGTTGGGTCTGCTGAGAAAAGGCTGGATCACGGGCAAACTGTCCAACGGTAAAATATCGGAGGGCGATACCTATAATCTGATGGGAAAATATATCATAAGAAATGCAATAGGTACTTTGCCTGAGTATGAGGACGTGTCCAAGTATGAGATATATGTAAGCGGCAAGGACGAACGGTGCTACTGTAACATATAAGGGTGCAAATTTCGATTTGTTGCTTCTATGTAGCTATAAAGCCTTTCCCGATTGCTGTTGGGAAAGGCTTTGTGATTATTCAACCGCCGACTATCAAATTATACAGCGCCACCAGCGCGAACCATATCGCGGGTACGAACAGCGAGGGGAGCATATTCAGCGTTTTCATATCCTTGATCTTGAGTATGCCAAGACCCGAGGCGGCTATCAGAAATCCTCCCACAAGAGATATCTCCGTCATCAGACCGCCGCTGAGCACAGGCTCCAGCCAGCCCGCGCCGAGATATATCAGCCCCTGCCAGCAGAACAGCACTCCTGCGGCTATCGCCATGCCGAAGCCGTAGGTGCTCGCCAGCGCCATTGACGTTACCAGATCGAGCGTGGCGTTGGTGAAAAGATATGTGTTATCGCCGTAGAGCGCGGCGTTTATCGGTCCGAGAATGGACAGCGTGCCTATACAGTACATAAGTATCCCCGTAGACAGCCCCTGCCCCAGATTTGACTTTGAGAATTTCCCCACCAGCTTATTGAATTTGTCGTCAAGGTCGATTATGTAACCCAGCAGACTGCCCAGCGCAAGGCTGATTATAAACAGCACGGGGTAGACGCTTTTGGGCATATTCGCGCAGATGGAATTCACGCCGATACCCACCGCCGCGAGACCCATAGCGTTATACAGCGCGTCGCGGTATTTGTCCTTTATTCCCTTTCTCAACAGCCCTCCAAGCACCGAGCCGACTAAAATAGTTCCGGTATTTACTATTGTTCCTATCATTTTCTGTTCCCTATCAATTATTTTTTTCGTAGTACGCCAGTATAAGCTCCGTCACGCGGTCGTAGCTAAGGCTGCCGTCCTTTACTCCCTGGACCTTTATAAAAGTATCGTTGGCTTTATGCGATACCTCCTTGACCTTGCCCTTGAAGCGGTTTATGTACTCGTTTTCGGCGGTGAAATCCCTGATCATTCCCTCGGTACATTCCGCGTGAGCCTCCCGCCACATGTCCTTGTCATAGGCGTAAAGGGCGTTGGAGCAGTACACAAACGCGTTCATATATCCCGAGTAGCGGTATTCGGGGTATTCGCTGTTTATGCAGGATAAAAAGGCGAGGAAATTGCACTCGTTCTCAAAGGCTATCCCGCGCGAATGAGCGCTCTCATGGGCGGCGGTGAACGGTACGCACCAGTCAGGCTGCTCGATATTTATATTGCACTCCGAGAAAAACGGGAAATACATTCCCACTATCCCCGTGTAGCTCCAGTAATAGGAAAGCTGCACCGGCTTCTGTCTCCACACGCTCGTCCACAAAAACGGGTATTCCTCCGTAAGGCTCTCATAGCCGCTGCTCGCGCGGGTGAGCTCCGTCCATATATCCTCGGTGAGTATCATACAGCCGTTCTCATCGGTGGAAATTTCTTCTCGGGCTTCCCTCGCTCCCGCCGCAAGCGCCTTGCAAGCCGAAAGAAGCTGCTCCGCGGTTTTCGGGGATGTATCCAGTTCCATCAGCTTATCCATGCTTAGGCGGTAGTAATTCGCTCCGTGACATATCATATACATAAGACAGGCAAAGGACAAAAACGCCGCCGTCCCCCGCGCAGCCTTAAGTATGGTCTTCCCGCGCTTCTCGCTGCGTTTTATTTTAACGATCAGAAGAACTATAAAAAAGATCACAAGCGGCAGCGCAAGCACCGCCACAAGCTCCGTCAGCGATATCGGTATAAGGCTCGTAATAAACCCGAGCGGCACGGTAACTACCTTGAATACTCCCCGCGAAAAAACATACTCGGTAACATACGGAAACATCGGCAGCAGAAAATACATCGCCGCCGCAAAAATAAGCGGATAGAATATCCATGTCGCCTTTAAAAATTTTTTCATATGTACCCCTATTTAAAAGAATTTCAAAATTCCCGCAAGCGCTCCTCAGTCACTCGCTGCGCTCGTTCCTTGCGGGCGATTGCGGGAACCGGTCATCGTTTGCCGTTCGGCAAACTCGACCTTTTTGAAATTCCTGCGTGGGCTGGACGTTGCTCTTTGCTCGCGTTGCTTTGCTGTGGGAGCTTTATGCTGCTCTTTGCTCGCGTTGCTTTCTGCGGTCACTTTATATTGACGAGGAGCAAATGATTGGAAAGAATTTCAAAATTCCCGCAAGCACGCTCCGCTCCACTTCGTTCCGCTCCGCGCGATTGCGGGAACCGGTCATCGTTTGCCGTTCGGCAAACTCGACCTTTTTGAAATTCCTGCGTGGGCTGGACGTTGCTCTTTGCTCGCGTTGCTTTGCTGTGGGAGCTTTATGCTGCTCTTTGCTCGCGTTGCTTTCTGCGGTCACTTTATATTGACGAGGAGCAAATGATTGGAAAGAATTTCAAAATTCCCGCAAGCACGCTCCGCTCCACTTCGTTCCGCTCCGCGCGATTGCGGGAACCGGTCATCGTTTGCCGTTCGGCAAACTCGACCTTTTTGAAATTCCTGCGTGGGCTGGACGTTGCTCTTTGCTCGCGTTGCTTTGCTGCGGGAGTTTTGTGTTGCTCTCTGCGGGCGTTGCTTTGCTGCGGCTGCTTTATGTTGCTCTTTGCGGGCGTTGCTTTGCTGCGGCTGCTTTATGTTGCTCTTTGCGGGCTTTGCTTTTTGTGTTGACATTGCAGTGTGGTAAAACCATATAACCATATATTATTATACAACAAATTCCCTTTTTCGTCAACCTTTTTATTGAAACAACGTCAGGGAAAAAATGGGAGTATACCGGACGCTGTAATGCGGCTTCGGGTCACAACCGATCCGAAGCCGCACCACAAATATAATCAGCCGAGAACCGCGCAAAAATCGAGAGGTAAAGGCGCCGAAAGCAAAAACGCGCAGCAGCCGCGAGCCGTTTGAATATACATTATACCTCCGCGACGGTGTTTCTCTTGCGGAAAAGCAGGGAAACGCACCATGCGGCGGAAAGCGCCACGAGGATATAGACGATACGGCTGATAAGGCTGCTCTGCCCGCCGAATGCCCAGGCAACCAGGTCAAAACGGAATATGCCGACAAGACCCCAGTTAAGTCCGCCGATGATGAGAAGTACAAGTGCAAGTCTGTCCATTTTGGTCACTCCTTTTCAAAAATGATTTGCGTCCCGATTAGTTTGTGCGGATTTTCGCGGATTATGATGTTAAGTTGTGGGAGCGTTTTGTGCAAAATGCTGTAAAAAGATAAATGAAAGCCAAGAAATCGTAGCGCCTTTTGTAAGAAATGACAGAAAAATTAAAAGTTTCAAAAAAACGCTTGACAAATCGGAGAAAAAGGTGTAAAATGTACAAGTCGTTGAAAATATCAATGATGAATATGGAAGTTTAGCTCAGCTGGGAGAGCATCTGCCTTACAAGCAGAGGGTCATAGGT
>CAZKJC010000113.1:0-8502 GCA_964552995.1 uncultured Ruminococcus sp. | reverse complement strand
GGCTGGATATTCTCCGCAAAGGGATAGCCTGCGACCCCAACAACTGCACACGGTTTATCTGTATCTCAAAGCGGCTCGAGGTGTACGAGGGAGCGCAGATAGTGGCTGTGTCGCTCTCTATCCCGAATATCTCGGGAGCGCTGTACAGGCTGCTGACAAAGTTCGCGGTAAACGGGCTGAGCATGACGAAGATACAGTCCAAGCCGCTGCCGATAGAGGTAAAGAAGAAGTTCCCCGAGGACTACATGTTTTATATCGAGTTTACGGGGAATATCCACCGACCCGTTATACGTAAGCTGCTGAATAATCTGGAGAGCGAGCTTAATTATTTTAAGCTGCACGGGAACTTTTAACGGTTGACAGCCGCTGTATATTGAGAAAGGCGGGAGCCTATGGAAGAATTCACCTACCGTTTGGCGGAGTTGGACGACATTCCGCTTATCCTGGAAACGGAAAAGCTGATAAAGCGCGAGATGGGCTGGAGAAAGCAAAAGGATATAGACGACAGTATCAGGTCGGAGGAGAAAGATCTCCCTATCTTTATAAAGGACGGAACGGCAGTCCTCTGCTTTGCGTACCGCGGAGATACCTTCGCGGGAATGGGCGGTCTATACGACTGGAACGCCGCCGGCACCTCTCCCGGCAGCTCCAACCTTGTGAAGGGATATTTCTACACCGTTCCCGAGTTCAGAAAGCGCGGCGTAATGCACGGTATCGCGGAGTTTCTGATACGGACGGCAAAGGAACGCGGCTGCGACCATGTGAGTATCTACACCGAGGACAAATACCGCGACGCGCTCTACGCAAGGGGATTTCGCGATGTTTACGATGAGGACGAGGAA
This sequence comes from uncultured Ruminococcus sp., assembly GCA_964552995.1. Lineage (GTDB taxonomy): Bacteria > Bacillota > Clostridia > Oscillospirales > Ruminococcaceae > CAG-115. Next base: position 7,660 of record CAZKJC010000113.1, on the reverse strand, counting down.
GATATTCCCGTTATCGAAGATGAGATGACGCTCTCGCTTGAGCCGCGTCAGGAGGACTATCAAAAGCTGCAGGCGATCAGAATACCCGCGGGGTGGACGGTCGGCTACAACTACCTTGAGGATACAGAGCCGGAAGCGGTCTCCGAAACCGACCGCGAGACATGGGAAAGGGCTTTTCGCGAAGAGCTTGTTCATATATACTATATTATCGGGCGGGAGCGCGGCGACGAGATCGAAAAGCAGCGGGTAGACATTTGGCTGAATTGGACTCCCGAAAGCGACCCCGACGGAGAGTTCTCTCTTTGGGCGATAGTAGACAGGGATTGGTATGATCCGCTGCTGGAGTTTTCCTCGCGGAGCAAGGCGGAGATCGTTAAAACGCTGGAAAAGTGGCTGTTTGTCGATCTTATGCCTATACGCTTTTTTGAGCGCGACGACCGCGCTTAGCGGCAGATTTTTAAGGCAATTGCCGCACAATATCTGTGCGGTACTGCCTTAAATTAAAAGAACAACGTTTCGCCCACGCGGGAAAATTTTTCGCGGGAGCCCATGAAAGCGAAACGAAGTGGAGCGCAGCTTTTATGGGCGGGTCGCGAAAAATTTTTTAAAATAAGGTAATAAAAGTGATTTCTGCAATTATTTTGGCTGCGGGAGCGTCCTCGCGAATGGGAGGCGTCAACAAGCAGCTCGCCAAGATCGGGGATACCCCCGTGTTTGTTATGAGCGCGCTTAAATTCGAGCGCTCGGAAAAAATCAACGAAATAATCATCGCCGCTCCCGCGGACGAGGCAGAGCGCTATGAAAAGCTCGCCCGCAACTTCGGGATTACTAAACTAAAAGCGGTGGTCGAGGGCGGAGATACCCGCGTGATCTCGGTAAGGAACGCGCTGGAGCAGATCTCTCACCGCGCGGACTTTATCGCGATACACGACGGCGCGAGACCGCTTATCGACACCGAGGATATCGACAGGGTGCTTGCGGACGCGGAGCGCTACGACTGCGCTATAGCCGCCGCTCCCGCCGCCGATACCATTAAAGTTGTGGGCAGCAACGGCTTTATCGAGGAGACCGTCCCGCGCAAAAAGACCTACTGCGCGCAGACCCCCCAGGCGTTCCGCAGGGAGCTTTATCTGGAATGTCTGGAAAGACTGGGCAGCCGCGCCGACGACGTGACGGACGACAGCAGTATCATGGAGATGTGCGGGAAATATGTCAGAATAACCGAGATCACCTCCTGCAACATGAAAATAACCCGCCCCGACGATCTGGCGATGGCGAACGCCGTATTTATGAACAAGAAAACGGTAAAGATGATTTGAGGTAAAAGAGGTAGAAAATGAGGATCAGGATCGGACAAGGCTACGACGTACATAGGCTTTGCGAGGGCAGACGGCTGGTGCTCTGCGGGGTAGAGATACCGTTTGAAACGGGGCTGCTCGGGCACTCCGACGCGGACGTGGCAGTCCACGCGGTCATGGACGCTATACTGGGAGCGCTGGCGCTTGGGGATATCGGAAAGCTGTTCCCCGATACCGACCCTCAATACGAGGGCGCGGACAGCATGGAACTGCTCGGCAGGGTCGTCGGGCTTATGAGGGAGCGCGGCTATTCCCTCGGAAACATAGACATAACGATAGTGGCGGAGCGCCCTAAGCTCTCGCCTTATATATCAAAGATGAGGGAAAATCTCACCGCGGCTTTCGGCTGCGATATATCGCAGGTGTCTGTCAAGGCCACCACCGAAGAGGGCTTAGGTCTTGCGGGAAAAGGTATCGCGGCGCAGGCGGCGGCAGTTATCATTTAACAGTTAGGGATAAATAGAATGCAAAAAATTTTGGGTTATATCCGTCGCGCCTGTCAGGAATTTGACCTTATAGAGGACGGCGACAGGATAGCCGTGGGGGTCTCGGGCGGCAAGGACAGTCTGGTGCTGCTGGCGGGGCTGGCTAAAATGCGGCGGTTCTATGAGAAGAAATACGATATCGTGGCGATAACGCTCGACCCGCGCTTCGGCGGCGTTGAAACCGATTATTCCCCCGTGGAAAGGCTGTGCGGGGAGCTTGGTGTGGAGTTCCGCCTTATACGCACGGATATTGGCGAGATAGTTTTTGATATAAGGAAAGAGCCTAACCCCTGCTCGCTGTGCGCGAAAATGCGCCGCGGAGCGCTCCACGACGAGGCAAAGGCGGCGGGCTGCAACAAGATAGCTCTTGGGCACAACAACGACGACGCGATCGAGACCTTTATAATGAATCTTTTTCAGGAGGGCAGGATAGGCTGCTTCGCGCCGATCTCCTACCTTTCACGTAAGGACATCACGCTGATCAGACCGCTGGTGTTCGCTCCGGAGCACGCGGTCTTATCCTGCGCCAAGAGGAACGGCTTCGAGATCGTAAAATCAAAATGCCCCGCCGACAAGACCACCACCCGCCAGACCACAAAGGAGTTCCTCGCCGCGCTGGAGCACGAGAACAAGGGCATAAAGCAGCGTATTTTCGGGGCTATGCGCAAGGGGAACGTCGACAGATGGGGATACAAGGAGAGCAGCGATGATAAAGCCGATAATACGTGACACCTTCTTTTTGAGCCGTGTATCCGCGCCCGCAGCCGCGGAGGATATTCCCGTGGCACAAGACCTGCTGGACACTCTCGCGGCAAACTCGGAGCACTGCGTGGGTCTTGCCGCGAATATGATAGGCGAGCTCAAGCGCATACTCGTGTTTGACAACAACGGTGAAGCGGTCGTGATGATAAACCCCGAAATTCTGAAAAGGTCACAGCCCTACTCCGCTGAGGAGGGCTGCCTGTCCTTAGAGGGAACGCGCCGCGCGGAGCGCTTTAGATCCATTAAGGTTCGTTGGCAGAACATGGAAATGCAGATGCGGATAAAAACCTTTACAGGATTTCCCGCACAGATAATCCAGCATGAAATGGATCATTTCGAGGGTATAATAATTTAGACTATAAGAGCGTGACACAAACCGGTGACCGCTCTTAAAATTTTTTTCAAAAACCTCTTGACTTTGACATCGTGTAATGCTTTATACTTATACTCGGAAGGGAGAGATGCAAATGGAGCTTACCATAAGCCAGGTCACACAATACTTTGACGTAACCGCACGCATGCTGCGGTATTATGAGAAAATGGGACTGATCACCCCGTTTCACAAGGATGACTACGCTTACAGGTGCTACGACGAGGAAAGCATAAAGCGCTTGCAGCTTATCATAGTTATGAGGAAGCTGCGCATTCCACTGAAGCAGATCGCCGTTATACTGCGGAACAGCGGGCAGCGTGAAACTCTCGAAATATTCCGAGAGAATATCTCCAGACTGGACGGCGAAATAAAATCGCTGAAAACCGTCCGCTCCGCTTTGAGCGCATTCGTAACACGCCTTGACGGCAGCACAAGCTCAATGGATCTGCTTGATGACAGCGAGCTTATGGAGGCGGTAAACGCGCTTTCCCTTTCAAAATCTGCTTTAAAGGAGAAAGTGAAAATGAGCGAACTTAACCAGGCCAACGAGACCCTTAACAAGGACCTTAACGTAAGAATAGTCCTGCTGCCGCCCTTTACCGTGGCTTCAAACCACGTTATCGGGCATGATCCGGAGGAAATTGTGGACAAGCCGGTGGATAAATTCATTCGGGACACCCGTTTGTATGAGATCAAGCCCGACGCACGCTACTTCGGCTTCAACCACCCCAACCCGGGTATTCTCGAGGAGGGAGTACACGGCTACGAGGTGTGGGTAACTATCCCCGACGATATGGAAGTCCCCGAGCCGCTTGTCAAAAAGACATTCGAGGGCGGTCTGTATGCCGCGCTCACCATTAAATTCCCCGAGTTTCAGTACTGGGGCGAGCTGGAAAAGTGGGTGAAGAACAGTACCGAGTATGAACTGAATTACAGCGAGCTCGGCTTGGAGATCATGGGCGGCTGCCTTGAGGAACACCTCAACTGGGTATACTCATCGCACATGGGCTGGCCGGAAAACGGCATAGACGGTCAGCTTGACCTGCTTATGCCGATCAAGAGAAGGAAGAAGTGATGACCGAAAGCGAAAAATACAGACAGCAGCTGACCGAACTGGGACTTTGCGGCGGCGACGTCGTTATGGTACATTCCTCAATGAAAGCGCTTGGGACTAAGCGTACTCCCGAGGAGATCATCGAGGATATACAGGCGGTGCTGGGCGATGAGGGAACTCTGCTCATGCCCGCGCTGACCTACGATAATGTGACCCCCGAAGCTCCCGTTTTCGACAGCGAAACCACAGAGCCCTGCATAGGTCTGCTGCCGAGGGTATTTATGCGTATGCCGGACGTTCTGCGCAGCGTCCACCCTACTCACTCGGCGTGCGCGCGGGGCAAGCTCGCGCATACCCTCACGGTAGGTCACGCTATGGACGAAACAGCGGTGGGACCTCACTCCCCCTTTATGCTGCTGCCAAAATTCGGCGGAAAGATGCTGTTTATCGGGGATATTCTTGACAAGTGCACGTTCATGCACGGAGTGGAGACCCTGCTGAAGCCGCCCTATATACGCTCCTTTGATACCGTTGAATACACGGTGAACGGCGAAAAGAAGCGCTATATAGGGAACAACACCTTCGGGTGGGGCGCGGAATTTCAGCGCATAGAGTGGATACTCGAAGAGCCCGATATCCGCAGGGGCAAGCTGGGCGAGGCTAACGCGTATCTCATCGATACCCGCGCGCTGCTCGCGGCGGCGGTGCTGAAAATGAGCGCCGAGCCTTACGCGTTCATCACCGATATATCCATGTATATATAAAATGATCCCCGCGCTGACCGCGCGGGGATTAAACTGTTTGTAATCAAAGGAGCTTTTTATACAGCTCGGTGATCTCCTCAACGGAGGTATCTCTCGGATTTCCGGGACGGCACGCGTCGTCAAACGCGGACTGTGCCAGGAAAGGAATATCCTCGGGCTTTACGATATCCTTCAGATTGTCGGGGATACCAACGTCCTTGGAAAGCTGCTTTACAGCGTCAACGGCAGCCTTGCGGTACTCCTCCTGCGACATGCTCTCGGTGCCCTTTACGCCCATCGCCTTGGCGATATCGCGGTACTTCTCACCCGTTGTGGGAGCGTTGTACTCCATAACAGTGGGTAGAATTATAGCATTCGCAATACCGTGAGGCGTATCATAAAGCGCTCCGAGCGGGTGCGCCATTGAGTGAACTATACCCAGACCAACGTTGGAGAAGCCCATTCCCGCAACGTACTGACCCAGCGCCATTCCCTCGCGTCCCTCGGGAGTATTCTCCACCGCGCCGCGCAGCGACTGCGCTATAATCTCGATAGCCTTGATATGGAACATATCCGAAAGCGTCCACGCGCCCTTGGTGATATAGCCCTCAATAGCGTGGGTGAGCGCGTCCATACCGGTAGCCGCCGTAAGGCTCTTGGGCATGGTGCTCATCATATCGGGGTCTACCACCGCAACAACGGGAATATCGTGCGGGTCAACGCACACCATCTTCCTGTCCTTCTCGGTGTCGGTGATAACGTAGTTGATGGTCACCTCCGCCGCCGTTCCGGCAGTGGTGGGAACCGCAATGATAGGCACGGAGGGCTTTTTGGTGGGAGCGACTCCCTCAAGGCTTCTCACGTCCGCGAACTCGGGATTGTTGATGATGATCCCCACAGCCTTTGCAGTATCCATCGACGAGCCGCCGCCGATAGCCACAAGGTAGTCCGCGCCGCTCTTCCTGAACGCCTCAACGCCCGCCTGAACGTTCTGAATAGTAGGGTTGGGCTTTATGTCGGAGAATATCTCATACGCAAGACCCGCGCCGTCAAGCACGTCGGTGACCTTTTTCGTTACCCCGAACTTGATAAGATCGGGATCGGAGCATACCAGAGCCTTTTTGAAGCCCCTGTTCTTCGCCTCGTCGGCAACCGCCGCGACAGCGCCCTTTCCGTGGTAAGACGTTTCATTAAGAATAAAACGATTCATACTTATCATTTCCTTTCAGAATATATATTCCGCGCCCCGCGCGTTTCCGGCGTGATCATATCATAAGCCAGAAGTGATCATGATAATTGTCCATTGATGTGCAAAGTGAGCCGAGGGCGAACGTATGCACACGGACATAAGCATATACGCTTGCGTATTATATCATAGCCACGGGCTATGTATCATATCTCCGAAACCATCTTGTTGACGTCGCCGAGCATTTCCTTAAGCGAAGCGATGACCTCCTGGTTTTTCTCAATGTGAGAATAAACCGCCTTGATCTGGTTGTTGATATCCGTCATAGCTCTCTTGATGCCATTCAGAGTGTTCTCGATCTCGCCCGCCTGCTTGGTATTCTTGTCCGCGAGAGAACGAACCTCCTGCGCGATAACATTGAAGCCCGCGCCCGCCGCGCCCGCTCTCTTTGCCTCAATGGAAGCGTTGAAGCCGATAAGTGTGAGCTGCGTGGAAGAGTTCTCAATGGTTTTGACAATGCTGTCGGTGCTTTCTACCGCCTTTGCGGAGCTTGCCGCGGAGGTCTTTATGGAAGCAAAGCTGTCCGAAAGCGCCTCCATAGCCTTTACCGCCTTCTCCATCTGCTCGTTTATGCCGGAGAAATCGGAATCGACATTGGATACGATCTGCTCATTGCGGGTGGACTGCTGCTGAGCCAGCGCGCGCTGATATCCCGTTTCGGACAGAGCGTTCGCCATCTGGTAAAGGAGATTCGCAGCCGCATCTATCTGCTTCTTGGGAACGATGGGAACTTTTTTAACAGCCGCAACATAATCATCGGGGTCAACGCCGATCTCGCGCGCTATCTTGCGGAACTTAGCCTCGTCGGGCTTTTCGGTGAGCACCTGACCGCCGATAAGAGAACCGATATGCTGACCGTTTACAATGATAGGAGCAGCAAAATCCACCAGACCGCCGTGACAGTAATACACTGAGGGTCTGCCCGTACGGGAAGCCTCGGAGCCGCCCTGAAGATCGCACTTGTTGCAGCGCTCGCAGCCCTCGCGGGACTTTCTTGTAAGGTTCATACAGAAGTCGGTAGGATTGCTCAGCTCGGTTACCGCACCGGTATCATCGGTAGTCAGCGCAGCCATGCCGGTAGCGTCCGCAAAAGCGTCCTGAAGCGCCTGAAGCGTATCACGGTCGATAACATCAAGCAGGGAAATATTATTCAAATCCATTTTAGTACTCCTTTTTGATATTTATATAAATATATTATACAATATTTCCGAGAATAAATCAAGTAAATTTTATGTAAAAAGGACACACAAAAAAACAAATTCTCACCGAATTTTTTGGCGGTTTTTCACAATTGAAGGGCAAATGTGCCTTTAAACGGAAAAAATCACCCAATAAATATAAAATATTTTATACAAAAATCGGAATATGACTTGATTATTTTGTAAAAAAATATTATAATAGTAGTTAAGGCAACACCGCACAAATATTTTGCGATCGGCTTGTATAAAAAGCAGGCACATAACCCACACGCATTAAGGGGCACACAGATACAATCCACAACTCGCCCACGCATTAAAAGCGCTGAAAGCAAACGACCACAAATCCCCACCGCATTAAAGGGGCTCAAAAATTCAATCCACAAATCTCCACCGCATCAGAATTTCAAAAAGTGGCGCGTTTTTGCGAATTGCAAAAACCA
>CAZKJC010000112.1:0-8560 GCA_964552995.1 uncultured Ruminococcus sp. | reverse complement strand
ATATTCTTGCTTACAATGTCGGCGGCGGCAGTATGGAGCACTTCTATGAGATGATGAACGATATGGCAAAGCAGATAGGCTGCAAGGATACTCATTTTTCCAATGCCCACGGGCTGTATGCCGAGGATAACTACACCACCGCCTACGACCTTTACCTCATCACAAAATACGCTATTGACAATTACCCCGGCTTTATGAAAATATGCGAAACATACTCCTATGAAATGCCCGCAAATTCCAGAAATGAAAACAGCTACTATATTACCCACACCAACCAGCTTTTGAATCCTAACAGCCAGTATTATGTTGAGGGAGCCGCCGGCGTAAAGACGGGAAGTATTAACAGAATATACCATAAAAAAGACGGCGCGTGGGATTACGAGAACGTTGAATACGGCAGCCGCGCTCTTGTCAGCACCGCTATGCGGGACGGCTACACCTATATGATCGTTTCCCTCGGAGCGCCCTATTGCAACTCGGACGGCACGGCTACCGAAACTTTTGAAAACTTTACCGATCATGTGAACCTTTACAACTGGGCTTTCAGCGAGTTTGAATATACCCTGGTGATAGGCAAAAACGAGCAGATAATGCAGGTCGAGGTGGACAAGGGGCTCAACTGCGACACGGTGGGAGTTGTCGCGACGGAGGACTACTACACGCTGCTGCCGAAATCGCTCGATCTCACCACGATACAGCAGCTCCGACCCGTGGTGGAGATGATGGAAGCTCCCATATCAAAGGGAACGGACGTGGGACAGCTTGAGCTGCGGCTAAACGATGAGACCCTCGCAAAGCTGAAGCTGGTCACCGAGGCGGAGGTGGAGCTGGATATGATGGCTTACTACTCCGAAAAGCTCAAAAATATCCTTACCTCGCCGCAGTTTATTATGATAGTCGTCGTGCTGGTGCTGCTGATAGTTCTTTACGCGGTGGCGCGGACGATACGGAGGAATTATCTTCGCAAGCAGGCGGAAATGCAGCGCCGCCGCAAAATACAGATGGCTCCGCCGAACGGACGCAGGTCGCAGAACCGTTACGGGCAGTCCTCACGGAACGGCTCTAACCGCCCGAGCAACTACAACAGACCGCGCAGGAAATAATTATGAATGTTAATTTTATAGCCATGGGGAGGCTCAAGGAGAGCTATTTCCGAGAGGCTTGCGCGGAGTATCTCAAGCGCATGGGAGCGTTCGCGCGGACAAGCTGCGCCGAGCCCGCTCCCGTTGACTTGCCGCAGAACCCGAGCGCCGCACAGATAGAGCGCGCGCTGGAGCTTGAAGCGGCTAAGATACGCGAGCATATCAAGCCCGCTTCCTATACCGTCGCGCTGTGCGTTGAGGGCAGGGAGCTTTCCAGCGAGGGTCTGGCGGACAAGCTCGCGGAGCTCGGCAACAGGGGGATAAGCGCGGTGAATTTCGTGGCGGGGAGCTCCTTCGGGCTTTCCGAGGAGTTCAAGCGCGCGGCGGACTTCCGTATGTCAATGTCCCCCATGACTTTCCCTCACAGCCTGGCGCGGGTAATGCTCTATGAACAGGTTTACCGCGCGTTTTCGATATTGAATAACGCTAAGTATCATAAGTAGAGGTAAGGGGCATTTCCTTGCCTCTTATTTTTTTAAAAAGCGGGCTTTAAAGTACTTGCTTTTTGGCGAAAAATGTGTTATAATTAAGTGTTAATTGGTAAGAGCTATCCCGCAAGAACGGAGCATAGTGCAGCGTTCAAAAGCAATAGGCAAAACGCCCACGCAGAAAAGCAGCGTTCCAAAAACAGCAGTGCGAGCCCACGCAGCAAAATTTTCCGCGGGAGCATGCGGAAACGGAGCAGAGTTTTGCGCAACGTTCGCGTGGTTGCTTATGGCATCTTGTGATATTTTGCGCAAAACCATGCGGAGTTTTCGCGGGCGGGTCGCGGGAAATTTTTTTAAATCATCGCGGAAAATTTTTTTAAAATCAGAGGTGAGATTATGAGTGCAGACCCCGGGCAGTGTCGAAGTAGTAGGTTAATGTTGAAGTCGGCTTCGGAATGCGCTCATGTCCGTGGCGGGCTTCCTGTGTGAGCGGACGCGGGCTCGGCTTTGCCGGACGTGTTCGGCAAAGGGAGTGATTTTTTGGTAAAATATTACAGGAGCATAGACAACAGGCTGTGCGAGGTGGAGGAGGTCACGGCGGGGACGTGGATCTCGGTGATAAATCCCACCGAAACGGAGATATCGGATATCGAGGAGGATATGGGGATAGACCGCGACTACATCAGAGCCGCGCTGGACGAGGAGGAGCCGTCGCGAATCGAGAGTGACGACGGTGTAACGCTTATCGTCGTCGACTACCCCGTAGCGGAGCAGGACAACGATCCCAACCGCACGCTTTTGTATTCCACCACGCCTATGTCTATCATAATCACCGCGAACAATGTTATCACGGTCAGCGCCAAGGAAAACGTGGTGGTGGACGAGTTCGCGAAAGGGGTAGTAAAGGGAGTTCAGCCGCAGCTAAGGACGCGGTTCGTGTTCTCAATACTGCTTAGGATAGCGGCGCGGTATCTGCAATACCTCAAGCAGATCGACAAAATATCCAACTACGTCGAGGGCACGCTGTACAAGTCCATGAAGAACCAGGGACTTATTCAGCTTCTCGGGCTGGAGAAATCGCTGGTCTACTTCTCGACCTCGCTCAAGGCGAACGAGGCGGTGCTGGACAAGCTCATGCGCGGGCGGTTCATAAAGCTCTACGAGGAGGATCAGGACCTGCTGGACGACGTGCTGATAGAGGTCAAGCAGGCTATCGAGATGACCAATATCTACTCGAATATACTTTCGGGTACGATGGATACTTTCGCGAGCATTATCTCAAATAATCTGAACATAGTCATGAAGCGCATGACGACGTTTACCATTATAATGGCTGTCCCGACCATTATATTCAGCTTCTACGGCATGAATATCAACGAGAACGCGGGCGGGCTGCCGCTGGCGAACGTGTGGTTTCCGCTGGTGATCAGCGCGGTGCTTTGCGTGGCTTCGGCGTTTATTATCAATGTTACTCAGAAGTTTAAATAGGAAAAGCCGCTCGGTTGCACGGGCGGCTTTTTCTATTGATTTGAATTATTTCTCTATAAACAGCTTTTTGTATAACGCTAATACATATAATATGTATTAGCATTTCTGTTATATTACTCGTTTTAGATTTATACTATGTATTAGCAATATAAATGGGGTGAAAGTATGATCGATAAACGAGTTGGAAAGAGAATTAAACAGCGCAGAGAGGAACTTGGACTGACACAGGAGGCTTTTGCGGAAAAGCTGGGGGTAGCGACAAACTATATTTCGACAATTGAGCGCGGCGCTTCTTTTCCGCGCTATGAAAAGTTGGTGATGATACTTAACGCTCTGCAAACTTCGGCGGACGCAATATTCTGCGATGTTCTTGATTATAGCTTTGAACATAGGGCAACGGAGCTTTCCTCACAGCTTGAATTGCTCCCGCCCGATGAGCAGAAACGTATTCTCGGTATGGTTGAACTAATGATTAAACAGGCTAAAGAAAATAATCCGTAAAATTTATAAGTTTAAATAGGAAAAGCCGCTCGGTTGTACGGGCGGCTTTTTGTTATTTTGAGTTGAGGAACTCCGCGAGGGTCTGCTGCTGTTTTTTTGATAATTTACTGACTGCGTTAAGGAGTGCGGGGGTTATCTCTTTGATAAGCAATTCTTTCTTTAATTCATGTTGTTCGGTATTTTGTTGGGACGTTTGGTCTATTCCTGCAATATAGTCAAGGGTCACATTGTAGAATTTGGCAAAAAAGACCGCTGTGTTTATGGGCATAATCCGCTCGTCATTTTCATAGCGCGAATATGTTCTTTGCGTGATAAATGCGATTTTGGCGCATTGCTCCTGTGTCAGACAATTGGCTTCTCTAAGTTCTTTTAATCGTGTCATATTTATCCCTCCTATAAAAAATTTTACTTTTTTAGACCAAATGGTCTTGACAAATACGAAAGAATGTTCTATAATATATATGACCAAACGGTCTAATATATTATAAGCCCATATGGGCGGTTTAAAAGGAGAGTTTGATATGAAATTATTAAAAAAGGTCGGAGCGGCGCTGGCGTCGCTTGCAATGCTTGCAACTATGGCATTTACAACAGCTGCTTCAGCGGAGGATACCGAGGGATACAATGTGTATTGTGCTAAAGTGGACATGGGTTCTGATGAGGCTTATCTTTTGTCGGTACAAGATGTTCCGGAGAAGTGGATTACTTACTCGGCAATTATAGCAAATATTCGTTTTGGAAATATTGAACAGCAGGAATGGGCTGATAACTATGTGAGCCTTGTTGTAAATGGTCAAAATATTATTTCTGCTGTTTGGGATTCAGATGGGGCAGACGAAAATGCGTTGTCAGCCACTCTTACTAAAAACGATGACAATGTATATGGCATGGAAATGATTTTCTCAATTGACAGCAAGTATATGAAAGAGTTTTCAAATTACAATTATGTCGCTGTTATTTTAGTAGCTGATGTAAGCGGTGAAGGCGACTGGCAGTATATTACTCCCGATGTGCAGAGTGAGGCGGTTACATATGTAGTTGCACCTATTTCATGGTATGACTGGACTACACCCGATATTGTTGAAACTGTAGAGCCTACCGAAGAGCCTGTTGAATCGACTGAACCCGATGAAACCGAAGAGCCGATAATATCCGAAGAGCCCGTTGAAGAACCCGCGGAGACCGAAACTCCCGAAGAGCCCGAAACAGAAGCTCCCGAAGTGCCTGTTAAGCCCACTCCCGCAGAAAGCGCTCCTGCCGCAAGTACTTCAAGTACAAACAAAGGTAACCCCGACACGGGCGTAGCCGTTGCGGTCGTACCTCTGCTTATTGCCGGTGCCGGCACGGCTGTGCTGACCCGCAAGAGAAAGTAAACACAAATTTAACTTCATAAATCCTCACACAAAAAGGGCTGCCCCGAACGGAGCAGCCATTTTGCTTATCATTATTCTGTTATCACTCGGAGAGCTTCTTGCGGATATACTCCTGAATAGCCTTAGGTGAAGCCGCGCCCTTAAGCGCCTTGTTTGCCTGACCCATAAAGAAGCCGAATACCTTCTGGTCGCCGCTGCGGTACTGCTCGGCGGCCTTGGGGTTGTTGGCGATTATCTCGTCGACCGTTTTCGCGAGAAGATCGCTGTCCTCCTTTATCCAGAGGTCGCCCGCGTCCGCGATAGCCTTAGGAGTGCCGCCGTTCTCCACCATCTCGCGGAGAATGGTCTTGGCGTTCGCCTGTGATACCTTGTCCGTCTGCATCATCTCAACGAGCTGAGCGAACTCCTTACCGCCGAATTTCAGGTTGTCGGGGTCTGCCTCGCCCAGATTTATGCGGCGCATAAGCTCCCCTATAATATAGTTGGCAATAGCCTTGGGGTTATCATACTCGGCTATGGCTTCGTTGAAGAAGTCGCAAATCCGCTTGTCGCCTACGATTATGTCCGCGTCCTTTTTGTTTATGCCGTACTCGGTGACATAGCGCTCAACACGCTGCTCGGGCAGCTCGGGAATGGAGCGGCGTATCTCCTCCAGCTCCTCCTCGGTGAAGATGATGGGGGGAATGTCGGGATCGGGGAAGTAGCGGTAATCCTGCGCGTCCTCCTTGGAGCGCATTGCGGTGGTCTCGCCGAGAGCTTCGTTGAAGCGGCGGGTCTGCTGGATCACCTTTTCGCCGTTGTCGAGAATTTCCTCCTGGCGCTCGATCTCAATTTCAATAGCCTTTGCGATTGCCTTGAGGGAGTTAAGGTTCTTCATCTCGGTGCGCGTTCCAAGCTCGCTGCTTCCCTTGGGAGCTATGGAAATATTCACGTCGCAGCGGATAGAGCCCTGCTCCATCTTGCAGTCGCAGATACCCGCGTACTGCAGCAGCAGGCGAATTTTCTCCATAAACGCTATTACCTCGTCCGCGCTGTGGAAGTCGGGCTCGGTAACTATCTCGATAAGCGGGATACCGCAGCGGTTGTAGTCCGCGAGGGATATCCTGTTCACGTCGTCGTGCACGAGCTTTCCCGCGTCCTCTTCAAGGTGAATTCGGTTAATGCGGATCGTTTTCTCCTCGCCGTTCACGTTGATGTTGACCGTTCCCGCAAGGCAGACGGGGCGCGGCATCTGCGATATCTGGTAAGCCTTGGGCAGGTCGGGGTAGAAATAATTCTTTCTGTCCCATTTTGTAAAGCGGGAAATATCGCAGTTCATCACATAGCCCGCCTTGATGATATATTCCACCGCGCGCCTGTTCAGCACGGGGAGAGTCCCGGGAAGTCCGCTGCACACGGGGCAGCAGCGGGAGTTCGGCGCGCCGCCGAACTCCGCGGAGCAGGTGCAGAATACCTTTGAGTTTGTAAGCAGCTCCGCATGGACCTCAAGTCCCATAGTAGGATAATAAGCACTCATAACGATACCTCCTTACAGCTTGGGAGCGACAGGCTCAAAGCCCTGCTCGAACGCGTCCGCGCATTGCAGAATGGTCTGCTCGTCAAAGCGCTTTCCTATGATCGACATTCCTATCGGCAGACCCTCCGCGGTGTAGCCGCAGGTGGTGGAAATTCCTGGCAAGGTCGCGATATTTACCGTAACGGTGCAGATATCCGCCATATACATCTTTACGGGGTCGTTGTCCTGCGCGCCTATTTTGTAGGCGGGAGTGGGGGCGGTGGGGGTAAGTATCACGTCCGCCTGCTCAAAGACATCGTTGTACTCCTTGATTATCTCCTGCTTGAGGGCGAGAGCCTTTTTGTAGTAGGCGTCGAAATATCCGCTTGAAAGCGCGTAGTTGCCCAGCAGGATACGGCGCTTTACCTCCTCGCCGAAGCCCCTGGAGCGGCTGTCGCGGATAAGCTCCTCAAAGGTGCGACCCTCGCCGCGGAAGCCGTATTTTATGCCGTCGAATCTGGAGAGATTGGAGGCAGCCTCGGCGCAGGCGATAAGGTAATAGGCGGGGATAGCGTATTTCAGCCCCGGGATAGAGCAGTCCACAAGAACCGCGCCCTGCGCTTCAAGGGACTTTGCTGCCGCTTCCACCGCGGCTTTGACGTCGTTGTCGATATCGTCGGAGAAAAACTCCTTGGGCATTGCGATCTTCATACCCTTTACCGACTGCCCGAGCTTCGCGGTGAAATCGGGAACGTCAACTCTCGCCGAGGTAGCGTCGTGAGCGTCCCGACCGCATATCGCGTTCAGCATTACCGCGCAGTCGCGCGCGTCGGAGCATATCGGACCTATCTGGTCGAGAGAGCTCGCGAACGCTACCAGACCGTAGCGGGACACTCTGCCATAGGTAGGCTTGATACCCGTTACGCCGCAGAAAGAGCTCGGCTGACGGATAGAGCCGCCTGTATCGCTTCCCAGCGCGGCGGGCGCGAGGGAAGCGGACACCGCCGCGGCGCTGCCTCCCGACGAGCCGCCGGGGACGCGCTCCGTATCATAAGGATTTTTGGTTTTGGCGAACGCGGAGGTCTGGTTTGAACCGCCCATCGCGAACTCGTCCATGCTGGTCTTGCCGAGCAGAACATAGCCCTGCGCGTTCAGCTTTTCGATGACCGTCGCGTTATAGGGCGGCACGAAATTTTCCAGCATTTTGCTGGAGCAGGTGGTGCGCACGCCCTCAACGCAGATATTGTCCTTTATCGCGAGCGGAATGCCCGTCAGCGCGGAGCTCTTCCCCTCGTCGATGATCTTCTGAGCTGCCGCCGCCATTTCCATTGCCTTGTCCTTGGTCACGGTGATGTAGGACAGCAGCTTAGGATCGTCGGCTTCAATGTTTTTGAAATATTCACCGCAAAGCTCTGCGGCGCTGATCTGCTTTTCGTCCAGCGCCCTGCGGAGCTCGCGTATCTTTGCGCGTTTAATATCCATATTTACCCCCTATTCCACAACCTTCGGAACGACGTAGCAGCCGTCCGTATTTTCCGCGTTCGCGAGCAGCTTTTCCGTCGGGAAAGAAGGCAGAGCCGTGTCCTCGCGGGTCTCGGAGAATTTGATGCTGTTGTTGTCCTTGGTGTCGTCATAGGTGAGATCAAAGCTCTTTATCGTGTCCATCAGGTCGATAATATCGCTCATTTCGTCGCGTACCTTTTCCAGCCCTTTCTCGTCGTAGTCCAACTTGCTGAGCTCGCAGAGATGGCGGATAGTATTTGTATCAATTGCCATGATAACAGTTCCTTTCTTATAAGCTAATGTATATTATATATTATTTTTACTTTTTTTTCAAGAGATAATCCCCAAATCCTGTCAATAAATAAGGATTTTTTTGAAATTTTGGACAAATAGACAATTTTTTGAATTTATCCGCAATGATTTCTTGCATATTTTATGCGGTTGAGTATATAGTTTTAACGGTGCTTTGGATGAGAGGGAGAGAAAATGATAATTTATATGAGCTACGCATGTTGTTGTAATTATTGTGTTTATCTGTTCTATTGGTATGCGAAAGCGAAGCTTTCACGCGCTCGTACTGGGGCTGACACCTACGGGGAGGGGGGAAGAAAGAAAATCCGGCAAAAGCGG
>CAZKJC010000111.1:0-8567 GCA_964552995.1 uncultured Ruminococcus sp. | reverse complement strand
GAGCTTTGGGAGCGCGGTAGCGCCGACTTGTTCGGCGCGGTGCGAAAAATTTTTTGAGATAAGGAGAAGAGTATGAAAAATTTAGCGCAGCTACAGAAAACCGAGCTTCTGGAGCAGGCTGTTGTAAATAAGTCGCCCAAGGAGGTAAAGAGCCTTTTAAAGGAGCTTGGATATATGGAAATGACGGCGCGTGCGCTGGGTATCGCATGCCGCTATGTCGGAATGGATATGGTAAAGGCGCTGGTTGAGGGCGGCGCGAAATTCTCATTCCCGCGCAGCGAGGAGATAGAAAGGGATTATCACTGCTTCGCGGACGTGAGGTTTTTGGGCTGGCTCACAAATTACGCGCTTATGATCCTGGATATTTACAGGGGAGATCTGCACGGGGTTAGCAGTATAAAGGGTCTGAGCCTGTTCAAGCAGATACCCCGCGAAAAGGGGAAGCTGTCCGTTCTGCCGCGTGAGGAGCGGCTCGGGATAGTGAAATATCTTTATGAGAACAGGGATATAGCCGCTTTTGATTTTGAGGAGCTGCTTTTAATATCCTATTTTGTAAAGGCGGACGAGTTTATCGGCGTTCTTAAAGAGCTTGGCGCGGAGCTTTCGCAAAAGCGCAGGGATATTCTGACCGGAAAAGCCGACAAGGACGAATCGTGGTTTTTCTTCTGCCATCTGGTTCATCTGCTGAAAGCGGAGGATACGGTCGAGGTGCTGGGGAATATATCAAAGGAGTGCGCGGGCGAAAAGCTGTGCTGCACCGAGCATTTTTATGAGTACAATCATACAAAGCTGTACGAGCCTGAGGTGTTCGCGTTTTTCACGGAGCACTTTGATCTGTCGAAAATGAATAAGACGAAGATAATGAAGGCTGTGATTTTAGAGGATCGGGCAGGCTGCCTTCCCGCCGTTGAAAAGAGCGGCTTGCTCAAGATCCCCAAAAAGCGCGATGAGATGATAGCGTTCGCTTCGGAGAACGGCGCTACCGAAGCCGCGGCGTGGCTGCTGGATTTCAAGAACCGCACCGCCGATTTCGCCGCGGAGCAGAAAAAAGCCGAAAAGAAGATGATGAGCGAGCTCAATGCCAGACCCGATTCCGTAACCGAGCTTAAAAAGATCTGGAGCTATAAAAAGCAGGAGGACGGAACTCTTATTATCACCAACTACAAGGGCACAAAAACCGAGGTCATAGTTCCGGATAAAATAGGAAAAAGCGAGGTCACGGCGATAGGCGTCGGCGCTTTCGCGGGTATGTCGGGAGTATGCGGAGGCGAGGTCACGACCTACGCCACATACGAGCAGCAGAGGGCTCACCGCGAGATAACAAAGCTGGTGCTCCCGAGCAGCTTGAAGTCGGTAGGGGTGGGAGCGTTCGCGGAAATGCTCGCGCTTGAAAGCATTGAGATACCCGCAGGTATTGAGGAGCTCCCCAAATGCGCGTTTTATGAGTGCATTTCGCTGAAAAGCGTGACTATCCCCGGAAATGTGAAGTCTGTCGGCGGGTACTGCTTTTCGCGCTGCAAAAATCTGGAAGAGGTAAGAATATGCGACGGCGTGGAGGAATTAAAGGAGTGCGCGTTTTATAACTGCAATAAGCTGAAGCATGTTGAAATTCCCGCGTCGGTAAAGACATTTGAGACCGACTATATCGGCTTGCAGCGTGAAATTCCCCTTGAGGTATTCGATACGCACAAACTGTATCGTGTGATATATGTGGAACGCGGCAGCGCCGCCGAGAAATACTGCAAAGAAAAGAACATGAATTATAAATATTCGGAGGATATTTGAGTATATGGGCAGTCCGGAAATGACCGTAAGGGATAAGATAATGCTTCTGGAGAAAGCGGTGCTGAACGGCACGCCCGATGAGGTATCGGCGCTGTTCCGCGAGCTTGACGCAAGGGATTTTTCCGCGCGTGCCCTGGGGCTTGCCTGCCGTTTCCGCGGGTTGGATATGGTAAAGGCGCTTGTGGAGTGCGGCGCGGCGTTCGGCTGCCCCAAGCAAAGCTGGTTCGGCGGATTTATGAAGATACACCACGGCGCGGCGCCGCTCTGGAATGAGTGTACCTGTCAGTGGACGGATCATTCGCTGATGATACTTGAGCCTTGCCGCACGCTGATAGTATCGGGCATACAGCCGGTCGGTTACGATGAGGATTTCGGCTATATAAACAAAGCGGAGGACGAGGGAGTTCTGCCCGTTTCGGAGCGGCTTAAGGTGCTGGATCATCTGTGCGGCTGCCCCGACGTCGGATTTGATATGGACGATGTTTTCTATTTTTCAATGATGACGGACTGCACGGAGTTTTACAGTGCGCTTAAACAGCGCGGCGCGGCTATTCCCGAAAACATACGCGCTTCTTTGATAAACGGCGGTAATGATTGGTTGATATTTTCCGCAATGCTGTACTACGCTCCGCCCGAAATTTTCCCGAGGGCGGTGGAGCGCGTGACGGCGGAGCTCTCTCCCGAAGAAAAAATACGTTGTAATAACGCTTTTTTTGAGGCACATAAATGTCTTACCATACCGAAAAATCTGGAATTGGTCATGGAGCGTTTTGACTGCTCAAAAGTAAATCAGCTTAAAACACTGAAAAATATGATAGACAACGAGGCAACAGGCTGTTTGCCGCTGCTTGAAAAGGCGGGCTGGCTAAAGCTGAACCGCAGACGGGACGAGCTGATACGGTACGCCGCCGAAAAAGGAAAAACCGAGTCCGAGGCATGGCTGCTTGACTTCAAGAACCGCACCGCCGACTTTGCCGCCGAGCGCGAAAAAGCGGAAAAGAAAATGCAGCGCGAGCTGAATGCCGCTCCTGATTCCGTGACTGCCATGAAGCAGATATGGGGCTATACAAAAACGGAGGACGGAACGCTCCGCATAACCAACTACAAGGGCAGACAAACCGAGGTGACCGTGCCTGAAAGGATAGGGAAAAACCGTGTGTCCGCCATAGGCAAGGGCGCGTTTTCGGGTGACAGATTTGATGCTCCGCGGGCTGACCCTAGTCAGGTGGAGTTCCGCAGAGGCATTACAAAAATAATACTTCCCGAGGGGATAACCGCCATAGGCGAGAACGCGTTTTCCCACATCGAAAAGCTCAGATACGCGGAGCTTCCGTCAAGCGTCAGCAGCATTGGCGATTTCGCTTTTTCATGCTGCGAAAGGCTTGAAAAAATCGTTTTCACCGGAGAAAATATCGTTCTTGGGGATTACGCGCTGTGCGACTGTGACAGGCTTAAAGAGGTGGTATTCTCCGAGGGAGTAAAGTCGATAAAAATCGGGTGGTATGTGTTTGAACACTGCGATAGACTGCAAAAACTGGTGCTGCCCTCAACTCTGAACGCGTTCACTGTTGATGAAAAGGACAGTTTCTTGGAGTACTGCTCCGACGCGTGTGCAATAGTGCGGAAAAACTCTTTCGCGGAAAAATACTGCGTAAAGTACGATATAAAGTATAAATATCCGGAGGAAAAATGAAGGATAAATTTAGTCCCGAGTATAAAGCGAAAGCACTTGAAGCAGCCGTCATAAGGAAAACACCCGAGGAGGTCTCGCGGATATTCGCAGAGCTTGGCGAGGTCGGTTTTTCGGCGCGGGCGCTGGGCTTAGCCTGCCGCTGCCGCGGGGCGGAGATGGTAAAGGCGCTTGTCGATGGCGGAGCAAGCTTTGATTATTCAATTCCCGACAAGGAAAATCACAGGTATATGTGGCTTACCCTTAATTCGGTTTCGCTGAACGAGTTCGGGGCGCTGCATTATTATCTTATGCTGCTCGACCCCGTGGAGGCGGGCTACGACGCGTTGAGCGCAAACGAAATTCCCGATATTGACGGACTTGCGGCGCTGTCTGTTTCGGAGCTTACGCAGTCGGTAAATTCATACTATCACACCTCGCAGAAAATGAATATACTGCCTTTTCCGCAGCGTATTGATGTGCTTGATTATCTGTGTGAAAACGCGGATAAATGCGGCTTTGACATCGGCAGTCTGCTTTATTATTCAATGGTAGGCGGCTGCGAGGAATTTTATGACGCTCTGAAAGCGCGCGGTGTAAAGCTCCCTTTTAAGATGAGAAACGCCATTTCCGCCAAAATTCCCTCACGCGGCGTTAATTTAAGGTGGAGGGAGCTTCAGGCGATACTGCGCAATGCCGAAGCGGACACGCTGATAAGGGTGCTGCGACTGTTGGGACGGGAGTTCGGCGACGACAAGATCAAATTCACCATGAAGTTTTATGAGAGTAATTTTGCAGCTCCTTCCGCGAATTTCATCAACGACCCCGTGGCGATGGAGCTTGTACTGGCGCATTTCGATCAGTCGAGAATGAACAAAACCGTGATAATGAAAGACTTTATCTCAAAGGAGTTTACCGCCTGTCTTTCCGTTGTGGAAAAATACGGCTGGCTCAACGCTCCGAAAAAGCGGGACGAGATGATAAAGTTCGCTTCGGATAACGGCAAGACCGAATCCACCGCGTTTTTGCTGGATTTCAAGAACCGTACCGCCGACCTCGAAGCGGAGCGCAAAAGGGCGGAAAAGAAAATTCTCCGCGAGCTGAACGCCGACCCGAACTCGCTTTCCGAAATAAAGAAGATATGGAGATTTGAAAAGCTCGGCGATACTATCATGATAACGGGCTACAAGGGCGACCGCACCGAGGTTACCGTTCCCGAAAAGATCGGAGACGATACTGTCACCGCTATCGGGAATTATGCGTTCTCGCCCGACGCAAAGAGGTTAAGAAAAGAGCAGTGTGATATCAGAAGAGCCATCACAAAGATTATCCTGCCGGATACGATAGAGAGTATCGGGGAGTTCGCGTTTTTTAAATGCAGTTCGCTGGAGCGTATCAATATTCCCGAAAAACTAACCGAAATAAGCAAGGGAATGCTGAACTCCACTTCGTTGGAGGAGGCAGTTATCGGCGGGAATATCCGTAAGATAGGGGCTGTGGCGTTTTACAACTGTCGGCAGCTTAAAACCGTTACGCTCTGCGAAGGCGTTGAGGAGATCGACAGCGCGGCGTTTTATAACTGCTCCGCGCTGACAGTGATCAAGCTGCCGCGGTCTTTGAACCGGATAGCGGACAATCAGTTTGACAGTCCGTTTTGGGGCTGCCGAATGCTTACCGTTACGGTGCATAAGGGCTCTTACGCGGAGAGCTATTGTGACAGCGGCAGGATCGCTTACAAAAGTATTTGAATTCGGAGGAAGTATGGGCAGGGAAGTTTCACAGAAACAGAAGTCGCGGCTGCTTGAGGGCGCAGTCCTGACGAAAACTCCGCGCGAGGTGCTTAAGATGATGGAGGAGCTTGGCGCGGTGGCGTTTTCCGCGAGAGCGCTGGGTCTTGCGTGCCGTTACCGCGGATTGGATATGGTAAAGGCGCTGATAGATGGCGGCGCGCGCTTCGATAACTTTATAGGGACAAATCACAGATACGACAATGTATGGCTGACCGTCAACGGAGTGTCCGCGCGTGAGGTCAAGGAGGGTCTGCCCAATCACGCGCTTATGCTGCTTGATAATACGCAGGCAGGCTATGACGCGGAGGGTGTGAGCGAAAAGGATATGCCGATAATTCCTTTGACAGCCCGTCTGGGCATAGCCGATCATTTGTGCGAAAATGCGGAGAAATGCGGCCTTGACAGCGGCGATCTGCTGTACTTTTCGATACTTACGAACAGCGTGGAATTTTATAAAAGGCTTAAAAAACACGGAGTCGTGCTGAATGAAAATATAAAAACGGCTCTCACCACAGGCGCGGCAGGGGTGGATTGGCAGCGATTCCAGGTCATGATGCTGCGGCTTGGGACAGAGGAGCTTATGAGCGTTGTCAAAACGCTGCTTCGGGAGCTCGATACCGACAAAATGAAATTTACAATGGCGCTTTATTTCGACCATTCATACCGATTTGAAAGCTCTCCCGAAGCGTTTGATTTTTTCCTCGGAAATTTCGATCAGTCCAAAATGAACAGAACGGCTATATTAAAGGATATAATATCGCGCGAGCTTATCCCATGCCTTGCGGCGGCTGAAAAGCATGGCTGGCTGGGCGATACGAAAAGGCGCGACGAGATGATAAAATACGCGTCGGACAACGGCAGGACCGAAGCCACCGCGTGGCTGCTGGATTTCAAGAACCGCACCGCCGATCTTGCCGCGGAGAATAAAAAAGCGGAAAAGAAAATGCTCCGCGAGCTTAACGCCGACCCCACCTCGCTGTCGGAGATAAAAAAGTCGTTCCGCTTCATCAAAAAGGCGGACGGAACATTGATAATAACGTCTTACAGCGGTCACTCGACAAATATCACCGTTCCCGAGAAAATAGGGGAGGACAGAGTGACGGAGATCGGCGATTGGGCGTTTTCTCCCCATCAGGACAGGCTAAGAGATCAGACACGCAAATTCCGCAAGACTATCACAAAAATAACTCTTCCCGAGGGATTGAAGAAGATAGGCGAGAGCTCGTTCAGCGGGCTTATCTCGCTTGAAAGCGTGAATATACCCGAAACTGTGAGGGTTATCGGCGAGTATGCCTTTGTGGATTGCAACGCGCTGAAAAGGATAATAGTTCCCGAGGGCGTGAGGGATATCGAAGCCAACGCGTTCGCTGTCCACAGGGGAATGTCAGCGCTTGAATATGTGGAGCTGCCCAGTACTCTGAAATATTTTCAAAAGAGCTGCGATTGGTGGAGCGTATATCTTTTTGAAAGCTCAAGCTGCCCGAATTTGGTGGTAGGAGTGCCGCACGCTCCCCATGTTGAGGAGTTCTGCGAGCATAACAAGGTGAAATTTATATATAAGGAGGACAAATAATGCTGTCCGATGAGGAAAAAATACAGCGGCTGGAACAGGCGGTAATGTCGGAAACGCCCGAGCAGGTAAGGCAAATTTACGGGGAGCTTGGCGGGGTGAGTTCCGCCGCCCGCGCGCTCGGAGCAGCCTGCGTTTACCGCGGGGCAGATATGGTAAAGGCGCTGGTGGAGTGCGGCGCGAGCTTCAGCTATCCCGATGATCAAACCGATTATCATAGGTATTCTTATTGCAGGGTAGGCACGAAGCTTGATTATTCGCTTATGCTGATAGACCCGCAGCGGTTCGCGGCGGATTTTAAGCCCGCAGAGGGAGCGGAGATACTGCCCGCTGTGGAGCTTGTTCGAGTTCTGGATTATCTTTGCGAAAACGCGGAAAAAACGGGAATTATCCCCGAAAAGCTGTTGTATTATTCGATACGCAGCGGCAGCACGGAATTTTACGAGGTGCTGAAAAAACACGGGGTGGATATCGGCGAGGGCAGGAAGTGGATATTCAAAAATGCCTGCAATTTCGCGCAGGGTCTGGATACTCAAAAATTTTTAAGGGTATTCGGAATGATAGTCCGCGAGCTTGACGGAGAAAAGATACGCGGCAATATGACGTTTTACGGCTCATATATCAAGGAGCTGCTGTCCGAGGAGAGCTTTGAATTTATCCTTGAGCATTTCGACAGAAACGGCATGAACCAAATGAAAATTATGAAAATGCTGGTCGATCAGCAGGCGATATCCTGCCTTAAGATAGCGGAGAGGTATGGCTGGCTGAAATATCCGAAAAAGCGCGACGAGCTTATCCAATACGCCGCGGATAACGGCAGGGCGGAAGCCGCCGCTTGGCTGCTGGAGTTCAAGAACCGCACCGCCGACCTCGCCGCGGAGCGTGAAAAAGCCGAGAAAAAAGCGGAGCGTGAGCTTAACGCCGCGCCGGATTCCGTCACGGCATTAAGGCAGCTCTGGAGTTATAAAAAGCGGGAGGACGGCACGCTGTCCATTTCAAAGTATAAGGGAAATCAGACGGTGGTGAACGTTCCCGAGAAAATAGGGAAAAGCATTGTGACGAATATTGAAAGCGGCGTTCTGGCTTGCAGCAATGTTCCGCGCATTTCGGCGGAGCAGACGGCTATCCGTAAAAAGATCACTAAGATCACGCTGCCAAAGACCCTGAGGTCGATCGGTTTTTACGCTTTTTTGAAGCTGATAGCTCTCGAGGAGATCAATCTGCCCGAGGGGCTGAACAGCATTACAACGGGCGCGTTCAAGGGCTGTCGGTCGCTGAAAAGCATAACGATACCGGGGTCTGCCAAGAAGATAGGCGACAGTGCTTTCAGTGGGTGCAGCTCGCTGAAAAATGTGGTCATTGAGGAGGGTGTAGAGGAGATCGGAGAGCACGCGTTTGAGGAGTGCGGCGAGCTGGAAAGCATAGATTTTCCGAGATCGGTCGGGCTTATTGTTAATATCAATAAGGACGGTATCGTCAACGGAGCGTTCCCGAAGCTGACCGCAAAGGTTTTCAAGGGGAGCTGCGCGGAGCAGTACTGCCTTAAAAACGGTATAAAGGTAGTGTATAAGTAGGGATTAAGTGGCGCTCAAAAAGCAAAGCGCAACAAATAGTCGGCGCAGCAAAGGCGCGTTCAAAAATCGGCTGCATGATCCGCACGCAGCAAAGGGGCATTTAAAAAACAGGCGCAAAAAGCCCACGCAGCAAAATTTTTCGCAAGACGCTGTGAAAGCGTAGCGGAACGAAGTGGAGC